>NZ_JBHVQU010000002.1:0-130645 GCF_042886655.1 Peribacillus sp. NPDC058002
ACCGACACCTCAAGAGATAGAGACCGATTAAGGCGATGTTCATACATCCCTCATATTTTCTCAAACAATAGCACGACTGCATAATAGATAACAGCTAATGAGAGATAGACTTCGAGAGCATGTGCAGTTGCAGCAATTAATGTCTCTCCCCTGCCCATCATATCCATCACGCCGATGGTAAAGGCAAGCGAGGTATCCTTCAAGGATCCGATAATAGAGTTTGCGATATTCGGAAAGGCAATCCTTATGGCCTGAGGAAGCACAATTCGAAAAAAGCTTTGACTATTATTCATGCCAACAGAATAGGCTGCTTCCGTTTGCCCATAATCGACAGCCTTAATCGCTCCTCGGAATATTTCTGCGAAATGTGCCCCATTACTTAATGCATAAGTAATAATGACAAAATACAGAGCATCCATTCTTGAAATATCAATATTAATGAATAAAAGGATTGCAGGCAGTCCATAAAAAACTAGAAATAATTGTATTAAAATAGGAGTTCCCCGAATGAATGAAATATACAAAATGACTAGTTGATTCAAAACTGGGATACGAAATAATCTCAGGATGGCTGCCGCTATCCCGATGATCATTCCTAATAAAACGGATGCTGCCAGAATTTGCAATGTTACTCCAAGATAATAAATTAATGTCGGAATGAAATCGACGATTAATGAAGGATCAAATGACTTCCCCATGCTTTAGCACCTCCGAGCTTACTACTATCTAATTAAAATCCTACTGAATAGTCTGCGCCAAGCCACTTTTTACTTAGTTCGCTAACTACCCCATCTTTTTTCAGCTCCACAAGTGCTTCATCAATTCTCTTCTGTAAAGGCGTTTCGTCTTTTCTTAGCAAAAAGTATACTTTTGAATTAAGAAGCGGCTCACCCACAACCTTTTGCTGTGCATCTGCTTGTTTATTTAAGAAGTCGACTGCAAATGGTGTAGTAATGGTAGCATCCGCCCGACCAGTTTTGATTTGATTCTTCGTATCATCTGCGCCTTGGCCAGAATAAACAATTTCAATACCGGCATCATTCTCTTTATTATACTTTTCAAGAAAAACAGCAGAATTGCTCGTTGCACTCACTATCGCTTTTTTCCCTTTTAGATCTTTAATGGAATGGATATCATTATTGTCCTGATGAACTGTAACTTGAAGCGGAAAGACATTATAGGGTTCTTTATTAAATAGAAATTTTTCTTTTCGTTCATCATTCACCTCCATTTGGTGAGCAACAAAATCTATTTTGTTCGTTTCTAAACTTAATAATAGATTAGAAAATTCCATCGTTTTAAATTCAAATTCATATTCAGGCAGCCTTTCATCGATTTGACGAACCAACTCTACATCATAACCTGTCAACTTACCATTACTATCCAAAAAGCAAATATTAGGGAATTGCGTCCCAGTTCCGACAATGATTTTCTGAACTTTTTTATCTTTTGAATCTCCAGAACTTGATTTTGCTGTACTCGTTGTTTCTTTCGAAGAGCAAGCTCCCAAAAAAGTAAGTAACAGTGCGATAACAATTAATAATGTTTTTCTCATCTCAAATTCCCCCGACGTTTTTAATTACTAACAATTGGTTCTTTATTTTCAATAATGCGAAACAACGTTTCATCTAGAATTTTACGAAGATACACAATTTTTTCTCCATCGTGATCTCGTTCAGCAAAAATCTCATAGCCTCTTCTTTCATAAATGGAAACAAGCCAAGGATGACGATCAGCTGTCGCCAAATAGACAGCAGGCGCTTTCACCTGTTTTTGAAGTGCATTTTCTTCCACCCAGGTTAACAACGTCGAGCCAAAACCTTTTTGTTTGTATAGGGGGTCGACTGCAAACCACCAAATGAATGGGTACGGACTGAAATGATCAGGATCATTCCATGGGTGACGAACTGTCACAGTGGAAACAATTTGGCCCTCTTGTTCTAAAACATAAGTGAGATTCCGCCGAATATTATTCGTCACTAGCTGCAAATCAGCTGTCGCAGCCAGAAAGTTAATATTCAATTCTCTAATTGGTTCATAAGCCCGAAGTGTAACGGTAAGCACTTCAGGAGCATCTTTTACAGTGGCAAGACGGATTAGCTGTGTCATGATTAACTCCTCGTTTCTATAACATATTATTTACACAAGAATAGTCGGAATTATATCTGCAATTTTTCATTATTCAATCAGTCATACTTAAAGACTCAGATTTAAAAGCGTGAATTTTTGTTATTGTACACGTTTAAGTACTTTTTCAAGATGAGGAATTCCAATTTCAGTAACGCTCTCATATACGCTACCTCGCCCAATTTCAATAATGGGTACATACCGAACACCATATTTGATTTCTAAAATATCTCGCCGATCATCATGATTGGTAACATCCACCGTTTGATAAGCGATCTCCTTTTCTTTTAAGTATTGTTTAACCTCTTCGCAATAGTGGCATCCTTGTTTTGACCAAACGACGACAGATAATGCTTCTCCCATTTCTTATTCCTCCTTTAATTTTTCAAATGATTCTTCAATCATTGATTAATGCTTTCTTTCGCATAACGATTTTCCGGGAATGGAAGGCCCAAGTTGCCTCTTAAGGTTTCTGCTTCATATTCTGTACGGTATATTCCCCTTTTTTGAAGGATAGGGACCACATAGTCTACAAAGTCACTTAATGCATTGGGAACACTTGAAGAAAAGATAAATCCGTCCGCCCCCTTCTCTTCAAACCATTGCTGAATCAAATCCGCTACATTCTCTGGAGTTCCAATGAAAGAAGTCCGGGGTGTTGTCTCCTTAAGTGCTACTTGACGGAGCGTTAACTGTTTCTCCTTCGCTTCCTGTTTAATTCGATCAGTTGTACTTCGGAAACTGTTTTTTCCGATGTCTCCGAGATTTGGGAAAGGTGCATCCAGTTCATATTGGGAAAAATCATGATGATCGAAGTAACGTCCCAAATAGTCAAGCGCCTTATCTATAGAAACTAGGTTAGCTAGTTCTTGATATTTGTGTTCCGCCTCTTCCTCAGTTGCACCAATGATTGGCGCGATACCTGGCAGAATAACAATTTCATCAGGTTTTCTCCCGAATGCAATAGCCCTATTTTTTACATCTTGATAAAAAATCTTTGCATCTTCCAATGTTGGTTGACCTGTAAAGATTGCATCCGCTTCTTTAGCCGCAAAATTTTTGCCAGCTTCTGATGAGCCAGCTTGAAAAATGACAGGTCTCCCCTGTTTAGATCTGGCAATGTTGAGTGGTCCATGCACGGAGAAAAATTCTCCTTTATGCTTTAATTGATGCATTTTAGAAGGATCAAAAAACTCACCGGACTCTTTATCCCGAGTAAACGCGTCATCCTCCCATGAATCCCAAAGTCCTTTGGTGACTTGTATATATTCTGATGCTATCCGATAGCGTTTGGCATGATCAGGGTGTTCCTCAATCGTTTTGTTATAGTTCAAGGCCGTACTCTCAAGAGGGGTAGTAACAAGGTTCCATCCGCCACGACCTTGACTAATGTGATCAAGTGAAGCAAATTGCCGGGCTACAGTAAATGGCTCACTGTATGAGGTGGAAACTGTTCCGACAAGTCCTATTCTTGATGTGAAAGCAGCGAGTGCGGATAAAATGGTAAGTGGTTCAAATCGATTTAAGAAATGCGGTATTGACTTCTCATTGATAAACAATCCGTCAGCAATGAAAAGTAAATCGAACTTTCCCTCTTCAGCCTTCTGGGCCTGCTCCTTATAAAATTCAAGACTAACACTGGCATCTGCTTGAATGTCTGGATGTCTCCAACCAGATATACTCCCTCCAACTCCATGAATAAGCGCTCCAAATTTCAACTTTCTCTGCTCAGACATCAATACTCCTCCTTTAATTAATCGGTATTCAGCTTTGCTGACATCCACCATCTACGCTAATTTTGGCTCGTAACGTGTTTCTCTTCAGATAAGGCTAATTGAAGCGGACTCAACAATCGAAAAGATCTGAACCTTTCTGCTTCCTTTAAAACCGGCGAATGTAGGATAAACTCATCTACACCGTACTTTTCATGTAAATTTGCTAAGACTTCTTTTACATAAGAAGGAGTTCCAGCAATGATATTGGAATCTTGTTCTTCTATTTCGTAAGGCTCCCCAGACTGCTTCCCGAATAACTCTGCTTGCGATAGTGTTTGGACCGTGACAGAACGACCGCTTTTGAGATGAACTTTCACAATCTTCTGGTCACCTGTTAACTGTTCTGCTTCTTGCTGTGAAGGAGCAGCAATCACTGAAACCGATACCTTAAAGCTTCCAGTTGGATAGATACTTTGGTAAATGCGTGAAGCATCTTCGAGTACAGTCTCATTACTATTGATAAATTGAGCAAATACATAAGCTATACCAAGATCGGCTGCTAATCTGGCACTGTCAGCACTTGCACCAAGCAGAAACATCTTAGGCTTTTTGGAAGGGAGCGGTGTCGCTTGAATGCCTGCAAGCGGGTGAGCTTCATTAACCGAATTTCCAATTATTTCTTGCAGGAAAGATAACCGCTCTTTGAAATCTTTTCCATCATTCACAGTTCCAAACTGCAGCGCCTTCGTTGATAAGGGGAGGCCGCCTGGTGCCTTTCCGATGCCAAGGTCTACCCTGCCTGGCGAGAGATTCGATAATACGTGAAAGTTTTCCGCCACCTTATATGGACTATAATGCTGAAGCATAACACCTCCGGAACCTACCCGAATCGATTTTGTCTGGGCTAATAAATAAGAAATCAATACTTCCGGGGAGGACCCCGCCAGCTGTTCGGCATGATGATGTTCCGATACCCAGAAACGGGTATAACCCCACTCTTCTGCATGTCTAGCCAGATTAATGGTTTGCTGTAGCGCATCAAATGCTGAAGCTCCTGGAAATATCGGGCTCTGGTCTAAAATGCCAAGCTTATAACTCATATTCTCTCCTCCGTTTTAATTCAAAGTTTACTTATGTGAATAATTATATTTTGACATATCCTATCATCTAAAACATGCTAATGGCAATGGTTTTACTAATAGAAAAAAATATTGTATTGATAGAAAATATCTATCAATTCGATTGTATCTGTAATTGCTGATGGTTTTTCTCAAATTTCCGAATCGATAAAAGAATGTCTTTCCATAATAAAGGGGATTCCATCCCGTGATTTAAATGCGTCAGATAGATGTGCTGCTTTATCTTGAGTAAATGTGACACATCCACTTCAATCAAATTTCCCTGTTCTAACTCTTTTTTAATACATAAGTACGGTAAAAATCCGATACAGCTTCTGCTAAGAATTAGCGACTTCGCCACTTCCAGGTGATCAACCTGAAAATCAATGCGCGGCTCTACATTGGACACTTCAAAAATTTTATGAACGTGGTTCCAGTCAAGTGCACCACACTCAAAAAATACCAACGGCTCCATTGCTAATTCCTGTACTGTTAGCCCAGTTCGAAGTTGAAATGGATGTCCTGGATACACGACTAAACGAATCGAATTATCAAGGGTTTTGTAATTTTGCAGACCACTATGTGTAACATCCTTCATAAAGGCTATATCAACTTGTTTCTGAAGCAATTTTTCCATTAATGCATCATTTGTTGCTGAAATAAATTTAAAGCGTAAATTTGGGTTTTCCTTTTTCCATAGAGGAAGAGCAAATGGAATAAAGTATTGCGATGTAATGATATTAGCCCCAATCGTTATTTCCTCCAGTTCGCTTCCTGTTTTCAACTGCTTTTTCCCCTGGTGAAAGGTACGAATAATTTGATCAGCAAATGGAATGAAGGCTTTCCCTTTTTCGGTTAAAATAATCCCTCTTCCTTGCCTCTCAAATAGTACTGAATCGAGTTCACTCTCAAGGGTCTTAATTCTTGCCGAAACAGTTGGCTGTGATAAAAACATTGCTTCTGCGGCTTTATGAAAACTATTAAGGTGAACAACATACATAAATGCTTCAATATGATCAATATTCATCTTGCCAACTCCTTTTCCAAAATGAACGCAAAAAGCTCCTGTTCGCTTTTCGCGTTCAGGAGCTTTCGGTTGTCCAATCAGCTCATCCACTTATAATAATTCTTTCTCCGATTTTAATCTGATAAAACCAATAAGTAAAGTATAATTTAATTTACAGAACAACAAAAAATCACGATATATTTTTTACGTTTTCATACATTATGATATTCAAGGAACGTAATAGTAATTATGCAGATGAAAATTTCAGGATTCTAAGTAAATAAAACGAATACTTTTTGGCCGTTTCAGAACTTTTCCAAACTGTCCATCCTGTCTACGTTATATTTTTTTCTCCTTATAAAATAGAAAAGAACTGTCATCCTAATGGAGTAATTCCAATAATGACATAAGGAGAGAAACCACATGCCTCAGCAACAAATTGATATCAACCAATTAAATCAAGCAAAAGCAAACGTTACCCTTACGCAAACCTTACTTTCACAAGCAATTGAAAAATCTTCCTCTGATCCAACTTTGGCACAAGAAGCCATTAAACAAGCTGCTCAAGAAATCGCCCAAGCCCAATCTTCCGTAAATCAGGTATACAATACAGTACAAGCTCAGCAAGCGGAATGATTTTGAGCATTATCTCGATTAATTGATTCAAAACAAGAAGAAAGAGGCCTATATCCAAATTTAGGAATAGGCCTTTATATAACGAATGTTTTTGGTGAATCCAAGCTTTTTCACCCCCACTTATTTAATGGCGGTATACTTTGTGGGAACTTAAACGCATTGTATGGATCATACCTCGTTTTCACTTCCCTAAGCCGTTTGAAATTTTCTCCATAATACGCAGTTGGCCAATCTTTGATTAGAGTATCCGGCCAATTCACATAGTCACCGGTAGTAAATGGCGACAAGGCATGCTTCAGGTCCTTGATCCAACGAATGTTTTGCCGCTCTTCTTCTGGATTGGTCCATGTAGCCTGATACTCCTGGGCGATGATGGCATCGCGATAATAAAAAGCTGTCTCCTTTGGATCTTTAAGCCCCGCCACTCCTCCTAAGGATTGGTGCCAAATGGCTGCATCTTCATTTGGAGCATTTCCTAAAAAATGTTTCATGGTCATGATTGCTTGCTGCGGAAAAGCTTTTTCAATGAAAGATCCTGACCTCTTTCGATACGCCGGTTGATTTCCAGCTGGATAATCAAAGAATCTTACGGCTTCAATGTATGGGACTTCCTTTATCATGACATTTATTGGTGAACCAGTTTTTGTCAAAGGCTTTAATAGCTGCTTCAATCTATGTGACGTTCCAACAAATTCACCTTTAGCAAAAATTTCGTTTGCTTCCTTTGCCTTGAACTCTATTTCTGAAGTTAAGCATTCATCAGCTTGAGGGGCCCAATCCTGCCAGGCTTCAAACACCGCTTCGAAATCTTCCCACCCCCATGTGACGGAGAAAATAGATACCCTTGATACGGGGGTTACCCTGAAAGTAAGAGAAGTGACTATGCCAAAGTTTCCCCCTCCTCCCCCGCAGCAAGCCCAAAATAAATCACTATTGATTTTCCTATTTGCTTTAATGAGTTTGGCGCCCCTCTTTCCACACGCCCTTACCATTTCTATTTCAAGTAGATTGTCACAAGTAAGTCCAAAGCGCCTCGTTAACATACCTATTCCACCGCCGAGCGTAAGACCTACAACACCAACACTGCTTTCGGTCCCTGCCGGAATCGTCGTTCCATAGTTCCATAACGTATTATATACTCGCCCTAAATCAGCTCCGGCTTCAATTTTTGCGATCATTTTTTCACGATTGACCTTGATATTGTACATTTCACTAATATCAATGACTAGACCGCCATTCACTAATGAAAAATTTTCATAACTATGCCTGCCGCTCCTAACCCGGAAAGGTGCATGATTTTCCCGGGCCCACTTCAATGAATTCAACACATCATCGGAATTTTGACAAAACACAATGACCTTTGGGAATTTAGAAAAACTTAAGTTATTATTTATCCTGGCACGCTCATACTCAGCATCATTAGGTGTAACGATACGCCCGGTAAGCTTTGTTCTTTCCAAAAGATAACCCCTTCCTCGAGTAAATATGTTACATCCTATGAAAAAACCTGGCAGGAAGATACATTCCTCTTGCTGGCCCTCCCTTGTAATGGGGTCAATTTAGCTTTACTCGTGAATTTTTCAGTTTTACTCGTGAATTCAACGCATTTACTCGTGAATTCCACGGTTTTACTCGTGAATTCCAGCTTTACTCGTGAATTCAACTACTTTACTCGTGAATTCCACGCATTTACTCGTGAATTCCACGCATTTACCCGTGAATTCAACGGTTTTACTCGTGAATGAATTCAGCAATTGATCCCCAAAAAAAAAAAAAGCCCTTCTCGAGTTAAGAGAAGGGCTTTTTGTTACCTTATCAGGAAATCTCATCATTGGATTTAACATCCAATGGTGTTCGTTTATCCATTTTCAGCATGTAATAACTTGCTGCGACCAAGGCTAGGAAAACGATCCCGACAACCAAGGAAATCCTTGTGCTAGGATTGATCCACATACCGACCAGCACCATCAGTAAAAAGGCAATTGTCGCATAGTTACTGAAAGGGGCCAACGGCATTTTGAACGGATGTTTCTCCATTTCAGAAGCATTCACCTTTCTGAATTTAAGCTCACTGATAAGTATGACAAACCATGGAATCATCCCGGGCAATACACTCGCACTGTACACATAAAGGAATAATTGCGGCGGTGCAAGGTAATTCAGGATAACCCCGATGCCCAATCCTAAAAGTACAGCGATCGTGCAATATGCCGGCACTCCATTTTTTGATACTTTAGCAAAGGCTTTCGGGGCTTGGCCATTCAATGCCAGTGTGTAAAGCATACGTCCTGCACTGAAAATCCCACTGTTGCATCCAGACATTGCTGCAGTGATTACGACAAAATTGATGATGCCTGCCGCTGCAGTGATACCTATTTTGGCAAAGGTTGAAACAAACGGACTGCCTAAGTCATCCAGTTGATCCCAAGGGAAGACGGTCACGATGACGAATATGGCACCAATGTAGAAAATTAAAATGCGCCATATGATTGATTGGATCGCTTTTGTTACGGTCTTGGTTGGATCTTTCGCTTCTCCGGCTGTGATGCCGATAAGCTCAACGCCTTGATAGGCAGCCACGACAAGGGAAAGCGCGAAGAAGAATCCTTTCCAGCCTCCCGTAAAGAAGCCGCCATTTGCCCAAAGATTCGATAATCCAATAGCATCCCCGCCATTCCCTATTCCAAAGAAGATAAGGCCAAGGCCAGCAATGATCATCAATATAATCGTTATGATTTTTATAAGTGCAAACCAAAATTCAAATTCCCCGAAGGATTTTACCGAAATAAGGTTTGCCGCCCCCAAGATGATCATGGCGACCACACCTGGTATCCAAGCAGGTAACTCCGGGAACCAATATTGCATATACAACCCAACTGCGATGATTTCGGACATTCCGACGATTACCCATTGAAACCAATTGCTCCAAGCAGTCATATAACCTGCCAAGGGATGTATATAGCTGCTCGCAAAGGTTGCAAAAGAACCTGTAGTCGGTTCTAAATATAGCATCTCACCCATGGAACGCATGATGAAAAATATAAAAATACCTGCGATTGCATAAGCAAGCATTACAGAGGGCCCGGTCCATTTGATCGTGCTCGCAGATCCCATGAATAACCCGACCCCGATGGTTCCGCCCAAGGCTATCATTTGAATATGTCTTGATTCCAGCCCTCTCTTTAATTCCTTGTTCGACATGATTAACTCCCCCAGATGCAATATCGGTAATGCTTTTCCATCCTTGCCACGAACGACTCTCTTTTAATTAGAATTGCTTTATCGTAATCAATATTACATAACACTTCAATTATGTTTTCTTATCTTATAATAGTAAATATTCTGTAAAAATACAATTGTATTTTTGAAATAAACAGTTACCAATAATATCTTGTCGATTTTTCTAATCTTAAAATATCATTTTAAAAAAATGATGTTCAGTATTTTATAATAGTGTTCGTTCAAAAAGAGTGGAAAACTATCATTTCTGCTTAAACCTTAAGTTAAATACAGACCACTATTAAACTGCGGATAATGCCTGTTTCATTTCAAAAAAATTTGTTGACCAATCGAAAAATAGATGATAGAATTCCAATATTATTTTATAAGCATAATGAATGATCCAACAGTGGAAGATTAACACTGACAGACATTTATTCACAACCGCATACAAGCAAGCGATGAATGCTATGGATGACACTATAGCAGGAGCAGCTTCTGGAGAGACTGTACAAGATGCAGCGCCGAAGGATTCACAATCTCAGGCAAAAGGACAGAAGAGTAACGAATGATAGAATTGTTATTCTGAACCCTTTAAGAGATTGGTATTATCCAATCTCTTTTTTTATTGTCCAATTTGTGATTGGACTTAAAACTACACTCTTGAAAACCATGGAATAGGCAAGCAGGGCAAAAAATCACGCCCATCTCTCCAAGACCATGCAGGTTGAAATCATTCACTAACAAGACTATAAAAAACGGGGGCGCAAGAATTGGCTAAACAGGAATTAAAAAGAGATTTAAAAAATCGACATGTACAACTGATTGCAATAGGAGGAACCATTGGCACCGGTTTATTTTTAGGATCCGGAAAAGCCATACAATTGGCTGGACCTTCCATTATATTCTCCTATCTGATAATAGGAATTGCTTTGTTTTTTGTGATGAGGGCGCTGGGCGAATTGCTATTATCCAATGCAGGTTATGCATCATTCACTGAATTTGCAACCGAATATGTCGGTCCATGGGCTGGATTCGTGACAGGTTGGACATATTGGTTCTGTTGGATCATGACCGCAATGGCCGATATCATAGCTGTCGGTGTCTATATACAATATTGGTTCGATATCCCTCAATGGATTCCGGCCCTAATATGCCTAGTCATTCTGTTAGGGTTGAACCTATTGACCGTTAAGTTATTCGGCGAATTGGAATTCTGGTTTGCCATCATTAAAGTAGTCACGATCATTGCCTTGATCATCGTAGGAATCATTCTTTTGATCATCGGCTTCAATACCAATACCGGAACGGTTTCCGTAACGAACCTATGGAATCATGGGGGCATGTTCCCCAATGGCATTTCCGGATTCCTATTATCTTTACAGTTAGTCGTCTTCTCATTTGTCGGTGTCGAATTGGTCGGGGTTTCCGCAGCGGAAACGGCGAACCCGAGAAAGAACATTCCCTCTGCCATCAATAAAATCCCTGTCCGGATTTTACTTTTCTATGTGGGTGCCCTATTCGTCATTCTCTGTGTCAACCCATGGACACAACTTGATGCCACGAGCAGCCCATTTGTAGAGGTCTTTGCGTTAATCGGCATTCCTGTCGCTGCAGGAATCATCAACTTCGTCGTGTTGACATCCGCTGCTTCTGCATGCAACAGCGGTTTATTTTCAACAAGCCGGATACTCTATACGTTAAGCAGGAATGGCGAAGCCCCTGCTAAACTGGAAAAATTAAATAAACAGGCTGTTCCAAGCAATGCCTTATTAACATCCACCATCGTTGTATCAATAGGGGCATTATTGAGCAAGCTGATACCGGAACAGGCGTTTACCGTGGTGACGACCATCAGTGCCATCTGTTTCATTTGGGTATGGAGCATCATCTTGATCTCCCATATCAAATATTCGAAAACAAGGCCTGATCTAAGAGCTCAATCGACTTTCAAGGCTCCTTTTACACCCTTTGTCAATTACGCTATTTTAGGATTATTCCTATTCATCCTTATTGTTATGCTATTCGCTGAAGCTACACGACTATCACTGCTTTTGACCCCGATCTGGTTCATACTCTTGGTGATACTATATAACTATCGGAAAAAAAATAGCTAAAGGAAATAAAGTCTTGAATTCAATTCGAATTCAAGGCTTTCTCCATCTAAGAAACATATCAAGATTAGGCAGTTGGCGCTTTTTTGCTAAAATATATCACCCAACTCCATTAAATTTTATATCAAAATAGTGTAAGCTATTATATATCATCGGACCTTTTTAAAAGAAGGTAAATCCGTCTTGCATGAATTTTCCTTCCCGGTTTGGTTCACCAAAGCCATCAGTGGCATTGAAGAATAAACCCCATTGATGGACGTTTCACTTATTTAAAACGGAGGGGTTTGTTTAATGAAGATTATATATATCCTTACTCTAGTTCCTTTTATAGGCATACTAGGATTTCTACCTTTTGTTAATAAAATAGAACCATACGTATTAGGGATGCCTTTCAATATGTTCTGGATGGCTATGTGGGTTGTCCTTACCTCTGCCATATTGGGCATCATGTATAAGCTGGATCCCAGGAATCGGGAAGGTGACCCGAAATGAATATTGCTCTCTTAATCATTTTAGCATTTTTACTTCTATCGATATTTTTAGGGATACGCTCTTCAAAAGGAAAAGATATGGACTTGGAACAATGGACGGTGGGCGGACGTGGTTTTGGTGCGATTTTCGTCTTTCTGCTGATGGCCGGTGAAATCTATACGACCTTCTCCTTCCTTGGCGGCAGCGGCTGGGCATATGGCAAGGGCGCACCCGCTCTATATGTTCTAATTTACATTACTTTGTCTTACGTATTATCCTATTGGCTCCTTCCGGAAATATGGAAATATGCCAAAGAAAATAAACTGATGTCTCAATCCGATTTCTTTGTGAGCAAATATAAGAGTCCCAGTTTAGGAATTTTGGCTGCACTTGTCGGTGTGGTGTCGATGATTCCAGTGATCGTCGTGCAGCTGAAAGGATTGGGAATCATTGTCTCAGAGGCATCTTATGGTGCCATCTCAATGCCCGAGGCAGTTTGGATGGGGGCGATCAGCCTTACCATTTATGTGATGATCTCCGGAATACACGGTTCTGTTTGGACAGCGGTCATTAAAGATATCATGATGGTCGCCATAATAGGATTTTTGGGGATTTATCTGCCGATCCATTACTTTGGCGGATTTCAGCCGATGTTTGAAGCGATTGATGCGGCCAAACCTGGTTTTCTAAAGTTCCCTGACCAGGGACTTAGCGTATCATGGTTTATCTCCACGGTAATATTGCTCGTATTCGGTTTCTATATGTGGCCGCAAGTTTTCAGCGCTGTCTTTTCAGCACGCAGCGGCAAGGTATTTCGAAAGAATGCCATCATCAGTCCTTTATATACGCTCATGCTGTTATTCGTCTTTTTCGTTGGGTTTACAGCTATATTGAAAGTGCCCGGACTTGTTGGGGCAGATGCAGACCTCTCATTGCTGCGCCTTTCGATCGAGACCTTTGATCCATGGTTTATAGGCATAATCGGCGGAGCTGGATTGTTGACCGCGTTGGTGCCGGGATCCATGCTTTTGATGAGCGTCGCTACACTGCTCGCGAAAAACGTCTATAAGGAATTTGCACCTGCAGTGTCCGATCGCCACGTTGTACGATTGGCAAAGTTCCTTGTTCCAGTCATTGCCCTTATAGCCGTCTACTTCACCTTAAACGGCGGCGAAACGATGTCAGCATTAATTCTAATGGGCTACAGTCTCATTACACAGCTATTCCCGTCCCTGCTCTTTAGTCTGAAGAAGAATAATCCCATCAATAAATATGGCGCAATCGCCGGCATTATCACCGGATTATTCATCGTAATCTGCATTACACTCAGTTCTTCAACTATAGGAACCTTGTTTCCATCCTTGCCGCAAGCCGCAAAAGATTTGAATGTGGGAATCATCGCCTTGGCGGTCAATTTCATTGTGATGATCACGGTAAGTCTTGCTTTCAGAAAGCACGCGGTTCAGTTGGAACCTAAATCCATTAACGATATATGAAACAAATTTGAAACTGTTTTTTTGGATAGATAAACATTGAGGCTCAGTCAAAAGACTGAGCCTTCCTTATTATCGACATCCAAAGTCATAATGTCCTTTTTCTTAAGAGTGATTATAGAAAGTTAATAGCAGCCAAAAGACAAAGTCCCATAATAAACTACTAATCTTTTTTGTTTATAAACAAATTCCCTATTTTAGCTAATAAATACAACGAAAAAATAATCATCAAGGTTCGGGATACTACCAGACCATCAATAGCTAAATCATATCCTTTAGGTATTAATAATTTAGGGTTAAAGCATAAAGTAATCGATATTACGAAGGTTATTAAAACTAGGATAAACCCGAACTGAGATCTATTTGACATTAGCATTCCACCTTATATTGTGTATTTTACAAAAAGCAGCATATCTGAAGGAAATAATATACATCCATTGTTACTAGGGATATCTCAGTTGCAATAAAAAATCCAAAATAAATAGTCACCCTATAAAGAATGACTATTTATCATAAAATATGAGCTTTCGCAGTGAAGTGCATCGTATTGCGTCCAAGCCAACAAAAAATACTCTTTTTAAGAGGTTCGGGCTTTTACTCGTGGATTTCATGCCTGTTAAAACTCACTTCCTTCTTTCCCGTACCTTCCGTAATCCATTAAAGCCTTCCTGCCGTCATTCATTGCTTCAACGATTCCCTTATATTCGTGCAACTGTTGCTCCAGTTTTTGTTTTCTTTTTACGATCATCCTCGTTACCTCTTTCGGGCTGGGCCCGCCTTGAATGCTTCTAATTTCCACAAAGTATTCGGGAGAGATGATCTTTTTCCATTCGTCTTCAGTTAAATTCACTGCAACGAATTCATTGATGATCTTATTGATGTCTTGTGTGTCCCAATCATAAAGCTCCTTCCCTTCACCTATCGACCGTTTTGCAATATGACTGGCTATGGAATGAGCTTTTCTAAAGGATATCTCGTAATCTCTTGATAAGGTATCCGCTAATTCAGTAACCGTTATACTGGATTTTGCGGCCATTTTCTTTGTATGTTCTCCATTTACTTGCAAAGTCGATATGACGGCATACATGAGTTTCATGACACGTCCTGCATTCGAAAATGCTCGATATAAATGCGGCTGTAAATCATCTTCCGTATCGACGATATCACCAAATGGTGTATTGTGGATCATATTCATTGCAGCGAGTGCATCACCATATGCACTGCTAGCAATCGAACGGGAATGTTCAATGGAAACCGGATTTCTTTTTTGCGGCATGATGCTGCTCACTTGAACATAAGGATCCGCAACATGAAATGTACCAAACTCCCTTGTCACATGCTGCAGGAAATCTTGAATCCATCTCCCTGTATCGACCATGCACGTCATGATGGCCGTTGCGGTTTCCAATAAATAATCCGCCCCTCCTATCGAGTCATAGGAATTCTCTATCACCGAATCAAATCCAAGCAGTTCGGCAGTACGGTTCCTGCTAATCGGAAAACCGGTGGTCGTTAACGCGGCAGCGCCCAAAGGCGATTGGTTAACCGTTTCATAGGCTGCCCATAACCGGCCAATATCCCTTTGAAGCACATCATAAATGGCTAAAAAGTAATGTCCTATCGTAGTCGGCTGAGCCGGTTGGGTATGCGTGTAACCAGTTATATAGGTTTCTGTATGTTTTTCAGCCTGCACCAGGAATGCCTCACTCAAATGATTTGCATAGCCAATCAATTGGAGCATATGGCCTCTCAAAACAAGCCGGTACATCGCGACTCCCATATCATTACGACTGCGGCCGATATGAATCTTCCCTGCAAGTTCATGACCGATTTCCTCACCTATCTTTGCCTCCATCATGAAAAATAAGTCTTCGAATTGGGGCTGATAGGTCAACTGCTCGAGATCTGTTTGGGCCACTTTCCGAATCCCGTCAAGCATGGTTTCCGCCTCTTCTTCTTTAATGATCTTTTGTTCCGAAAGCATGATGACATGTGCCCGATGAATATCGAACATTGCATGAAATAAGTAATCTCTTTGATCATTAAAAACAGGCATCAGAAGCTCTCTAGCATAGGTTTTTCCGGGAAAGACACTACCTTCATTTTTGATAAAATCTTCAATCCTGCTCATCTTTAAACCTCCAAATTTATAAAGCTTTTTCCGCTTTGATTCCAAAAAACTTGTTCGAGATAAAGAGAACGATTACAATCAGCGTGATTTGAATCATCCCATAGGCAGCTGCCTGCCCCATATTGAACATTCGAAGCTGATTCATGATTTCAATGGATATGGGCCTGTTTGAAATAGTGTACAACAGGACCGAGGTCGGGAATTCCCCCACAGATTCGATAAATGCCAATAATGTCCCTGATAAAACGCCAGGCATAATAATCGGAAAAATGACCTTTCTGAAGGTATAAAACCACTTTGCCCCCAAATTTCTGGCCGCTTCTTCAATCGAATCATCAAGCTGCTCCAGAACGGCGTTAGTCGAGCGGACAACGAGTGGAATATGTCTGACGAAATAGGCAAGAGGCAAAATCCAAAATGTTCCTACCAATATTTGACCGAAAGAAAAAACGCTAGGTTCATTGAATGCGAATATCAAGTTCATCCCTATGACCGTTGCAGGCAACGCCCAAGGAATCATGACCAGAATATCGACAAAGCTTTTCCCGACGAATTTCCTTTTGACAAGCACATAGGACGCTATGACCCCAAACACCAGATTTGCCAACGTTGCCATAACCGCCATCAGTAAGCTATTTCGTAACGGTTTGAAGATATTAGGATCTTCAAACAAAAGCCTGTAATTTTCCACATTAAATACTGTTGGATACGTTTGAAATGTCCAGGTTCCATCCGGCACAAGTGAAAGCAAAAGAATCGTAAAGTGCGGTAATAGCAAAATAATTACGCCAATGATGCCCGTTACGACCATCACCCATTTCATAATCGGGCTCTTCACTTCGCTCCTGTGTGCCCCAATCCCTTTCGAAGCCATGCGATAATCTTTCCTATTCTGATACCAACGCATGAATAATAGAAATGAAATCGAAACGATGGATAGAATGACGGATTGAGTAGCGGCAATTTCCATATCACCATTTATTTTTGAAAAATAAATTTGCAGGCTCAACACCCTGTATCCGCCAGCCAATAAAAACGGGGCACTGAATGAAGCCATTGATATCATGAAAACAAGCAAAGCAGCGGCAACGATGGCAGGTGTCAATAATGGAAATGTCACCTTCCAAAAAACCTTGAATTTATTAGCTCCTAAGTTATAAGCAGCTTCTTCAAGTGATGGATCTATTTTATTGATTGCAGCGGATACGGTCATATAAAAATAGACATACATCGTATAGGCATGCACGATAAGGATTCCCGAAACCCCGCCAATTTTAAATGGAACTTTATCGAGACCAAACAGGTCCTTGATGGCGTTCGGAATCAATCCCGATTCTCCATATAAAAACATAAAAGCCATGACCCCTACCAATGATGGAAGGACAATCGGCAAAATCGCTGCCGATGAAAAGAAGCTTCTGCCGGGAAAATCATAACGGTTAAAGATAAATGCGAGCGGAATGCCAATCAAGGCACTGACCAATACACTCAATAAGGATATATAAACGGAATTCCATAGCGCCTCTAGGTTCGTTTTCGATTCCTGCACGAAGAAGTCCTGATAATTTCCAAGGGATATCGTTCCGTCTTTTTGCAGACTTTCGATAAAGGTCCTCAACGATGGGTAGAGAACATACGCTACGAGCACCATAACAACTGGTATAAGGAGCAAAATCGTCAATCTCTTATCACGATTTTTAATCATGGGGCATCACCGCTTATGATAGGGATAAGACGCAGCTGTTTCTCAGGAAGCTGGACATACACTTCCTTTCCTTGATGAAAGTATCCAAAATCCTGAGTGTTGAATACGTCAACCCTTAGTAACACATCTTGAACATCCACCATGACATTCACAACAGATCCAAAGAATTGGACGGAATTTATTTTACCTTTAAAGATATTCGTTCCTTCTTCGGCTGCATCCAGAATTCTGATTGCTTCAGGACGAATCGAAACAGCAAGATCAGCATCAGTCTGTACGATTGAAATTCCTTCCCAAGCTTGATTTTCTACATTCAATTTAATCGGTTGTTCACTATTTTTAAGCGCAACCTCTATATTCTCTTGTTGAACGTTTTCGACCTGAACGGGCAATAGATTAATCTCGCCTATAAAACTCGCCACAAAGTCATTGGCCGGCTGATTATAAATTTCTGCCGGCGTCCCGACCTGGTGACATACACCATAATTGAACACAGCGATCCGATCACTCATGGATAATGCCTCGGCCTGATCATGTGTGACATAAATGGTGGTAATCTTATAATCACGCTGCAGCCTTAAGATTTCCACTCTCATTTCATCACGAAGCTTGGCGTCCAGATTACTTAATGGCTCATCCAGCAGTAATATTTCCGGTTCAATGACCAGTGCTCTCGCAAGGGCCACCCGCTGCTGCTGCCCTCCGCTTAACTGGCTCACTTGCCGATTCGAGTAGCTCTCTAGCCTGACCTTTTGGAGGGCATCCAGCACTCTCCTCTTTAAGTCAGCAGAAGAAACTTTTCTTACACGCAAGCCAAACGCTACATTATCAAAAACAGTCATGTGGGGAAAGAGGGCATAGTTTTGAAAAACCATGCCAGTATTTCTTTTCTCCGGAGGTACACGCGTCATATCTTTGTCGCCAAATCGGACGACACCTTTTGTCGGATAATAAAAACCGGCAATCATCCGAAGCGTTGTCGTTTTCCCGCAGCCACTTGGACCAAGAAAGGTAAAAAACTCCCCTTCTTTTATTTCCAGATTTAAATGGTCGACAGCTATCGTTTTCCCGAAGGCTTTTTGGACATTCTCTATTTTTATTGACGCCATCCCAACGACACTTCCTTATTCTTTAATTTCTTTATCTCCACTTTTAATATTTTCGTCCCAATATTTCATCCACTCGTCACCTTTTTCTTCGAATGCATCCCAATCAATATCCATCGCTTTAATTTCTGTTTCCGTGATCCATTCAGGTAAATCCTTCACATCATTTCTGGTCGGAATTCTGTAAAATTCATCCGCTAGAATTTTTGCGGCTTCCGGTGAATTCACAAACTCATAAAAGGCTTCTGCCGCTTTTGGGTGCTTGGCACCTTCAACGATGGCGATACCTTCTGTCAAAACTGGCGTTCCGCTTTCTGGAATGACAAATTCAAACGGATAATTTTTATTTTCCTTAAGCATGACAACATCCGGCATTGCCCAAACGGAAAGTGAGCCCTCTCCTTTGGCCACCTTGTTATACATCATTTCCGGGTTTGCTGAATATTCCTTTGTGTTTTGGTCGAGCTTCTTTAACCAGTCATACCCTTCTTTTGGATCATTAGTATCCTTATACGTACGATAGATCATCGCAGAAAAGATTGTCCTCATCGTTCCGGAGGCTAACGGATAGCGAATGATGATTTCGTCTTTCCACTTTGGATCAAGCAGCTCATCCCAATCTTTCGGCACCTCGTCTTTTGATAGTTCTTTGCTGTTATACATGATGACTTCCGGCGTCTGGCTCGTTCCCGTCCAATACCATTCCGGATCGTGGAATCCTTCATCGAGACTATCGGAATAGCTAGGCTTATAAGCAGCCAGCAGCCCATCACTCTTTGCTTGATTGAAGTTCGTGGAAGGTGCCCCCCACCAAACATCTGCCTGCGGATTGCTTTTCTCTGATCGAACGCGGTCAAGGATTTCCTGAGACCCCATATCAAGCCACTCAACATCAATACCATACTCATCTTCGAACTGTTTTTCGAATTTTGATAAAATATCTTTGCCATGCGGTGAATAAACAACGATCTTATCTTCCAGCTCACCTTTTTTTCCCTTGGCACCGCCAGCTTCCGAATTCGTTTTCGTATCTGCACCGTTACATCCCGAAATCAATAGTGCAGCCGATAAGACCATTACTGAAACAAGCGACTTTTTCTTATTTTTCATTAATACTCCCCCTCTTCACGAAAATTCAAAATGCCATCATGTTCCCTTAAGAAAAGGGAAACCGCTCCAAGTACTCCTGCGTTTTCTCCCAGTTGTGAAGTTTTCATTTCTACTAAACTAGGAAGATACCGATCAACGATTTCCCGAATTCTAGGTAAAATGTATTCAGATGAATTTAAAACACCACCTCCTAAAATAATCACCTCTGGATTTAGTAAACTGGCCGCATTGACTATGCCGCAGGCCAAATGCTCGATGGCTTCATTTATGACGGCAATGGCTGTCGCGTCTCCTTTTTTTGCTGACAAAAAGGCATCCTCCCCCGATAGTTCGGAAGATTTGGCCCGTTCGAATAAAGAATGCTGAGGATCCTTGAGAACCTCCCTTGTATAATGACTGCCAATCGACTTTCCTCCTGCGACACTTTCCAAATAGCCGTATCTATGGAAAACCGGCTTGAATTCACGCTTCATATCCTCTTTGTCCGTTACCATATATCCCATTTCCCCAGCTGCACTGGAAGCTCCTCTGTATAACTGGTTATTCAAGATGATGCCGCTTCCTATCCCCGTACCAACCGCAATGAACAGTAAATTCCGCTTATTTTGGGCATTGCCCAGCCATTGTTCACCTAGCGCAGCCGCGTTTACATCATTGTCTAGAAATATGGGGAAATCAAAATACCGTTTCGCTTCGGCTATGAACGGATATTGTACCCAGCCTAAACTCGGTGCCTCTATTACCAATCCGCTTGCCGTTTGCGTTATACCAGGAATCCCGACTCCCATCCCCAATACCCTGCCTTTCGTAATCTGATTCTTTGCAATTAACCGTTCCGTTTCAATCGCCATTTGTTTAAGAAGCCCTGATTGTAAATAGGTGTTAGTTGAAAAGCTAGTGTCGGCAAGGATGTTGCCGCTTAAATCACTTAAAATGATTTTCACTTTCGTCCCGCCTATATCGACCCCAATGATATAGGAAGCCTTTTCATTAAAAAAGAGCTGGATAGGCCTTCTCCCGCCTTGAGAAGAGGATTCTCCTATTCCTTTCTCGAATACCCATTTCTCCTGTATAAGTTCATCCACAGCCAGAGAAACAGTTGGTTTACTTAGCTGAAGCTTAACGGCGATTTCAGCTCTTGAAATGGGCGAACATTCCTGGATGCATTGAATGATTCTTTTTTTATTGACATATTTCTGATGACTGGTTGATCTTTTAAAACTCATCACATCACGGCCTTACATCATTTAGTTAGTAAATCTTCCTAATTAAGTAAAAATATAACTTAAAAAAATC
The DNA here is from genome assembly GCF_042886655.1 of Peribacillus sp. NPDC058002. NCBI lineage: Bacteria > Bacillati > Bacillota > Bacilli > Caryophanales > Bacillaceae > Peribacillus > Peribacillus sp. NPDC058002. Next base: position 21,248 of record NZ_JBHVQU010000002.1, read on the forward strand.
CAGCATACAAGTTTTTTCTGAACTTTTAGAATGTTTAATTTTTAATAGTTACTTCGCATCATTTACATTTATAACCATCAATGTTATTTATTAGATAAGTTTTTTTCGTCTGGGTTAGTTAGAAAATATTACTAACCTACATTTTTTTAGGTGTTTTACAAAATTGAAGGGGGTTAAAAGAATAATGAAAAAAGCTCTATTATCGTTGCTTTCCCTTTTGTTGGTCCTTGCCTTATTGCCGCTTGGAGGTAGAGCTGCAAATCCTGAGGAAACCAACGTTGAGTTATGGAATGCGGTCAAGCCGCTCGAGACAACCGTGACATTCTTGAACAGCGGTGCACATCCGGATGATGAACGCAGTGATTTTCTCGCTTATTTATCGAGAGGGTTAGGGGTTAAGACATCCAGCCTGATTGCAAACCGTGGTGAAGGAGGACAAAATGAAATTGGGGATGAACTGGACAATGCTCTTGGGATCATCCGTTCAAGGGAAATGATAGAAGCTGCAAAAATCACCGGGGTCAAGGCCTATCATTTAAGTGAAACTACCTCAGATCCCATTTATGATTTCGGTTTCTCTAAAACACCAGAGGAAACATTGGAAAAGTGGGGTGAGGAACTCACCTATGAAAGGCTAATCCGCTTTATTCGGACGTATCAGCCGGATATATTGATGCCATCCTTTCAAAATGATGATACCCAGCATGGACATCACCGAACAATGACAATCTTAAGTGAACGTGCCTTTAAGGATGCCGCCGACCCAACCGTGTTTCCACAACAATTGAAACAAGGTCTCTCAGTATGGCAGGTGAAAAAGTTATATTTACCCGTTTCCTCGGCAGATCAAGCAACCACTTCAATTGAAATTGGTAAATTTGACCCGATTTACAATATGACTTACCCTCAGCTTGGAGAACAATCACGCTATCTGCATAAAAGCCAAGGCATGGGTACTGATATTCCTGCAGCACCTCGCCAGATCCATCTGGATTTGAAGCAAAGCGCCGTTGATACAAAAAAACAGTCTGACCTTTTTGCAGGTGTACCTTACAATTTTACTGAATGGGCCGAAAAACTCCCTCGCCAAGCCTCAAAATTGAAAGGTGAATTTAAATACCTGCAACGGAATTTGGACGCCGTCATTGCGGCTTATCCAAATGAAAAACGTGTTTTTTCAACATCCCAAAATGCTCTCTCCAATGTTCGTTCAATTACTGCGCAAGTCAAAAAGGCAAAGCTAAGCCCTGCCATTAAGAACGACTTGCTTCATAAGCTCTTATTAAAAGAAGAGCAATTGCAAAACGTCAGTTATGTCTCTTCAGGACTCGAAGTTCAAGCTAACGCGGCTTCAAAGATCCTTACGAAAGGCCAAAGAACGAATGTTACCGTTACCGTGAAGAATAAAGGGAAACAAACTTTAAAAAAAGTCACTGCTGCTTTGAACGTGCCTAAAGGCTGGAAGACCAAAACAAAAGCTAAAGATGTCAATCTGGCACCAAATAAATCAGCGACAATGACCTACCTGGTCGAGGTCCCAGAAGATGCAGCCTATTACCATGCCTATGATCACTCAACCATTACAACAAGCATTTCATATAAATACGGCAGCACAAAAACGGCCATCAAGGAAGAATTGGACGGAACGATCGCTGTCCTTCCCGACGTTGGCCTTACCCTATCTCCTGAAGATATAGTCGTAAATACAGCAGATGTAAAAGAAGAAGTCCCAGTGACCGTAACCTTGAAAAACTACACAGAAGGAAAAACATCAGCTAAGGTCGCTTTAAAAGTTCCTGAAAATTGGGGAGTTCATCCCCAAAATGCCACAGTATCATTTAATGAAAAATCAGAGGAAAAACAAGTGAAGTTCACTCTCAGACCGCCTAAGGCAATCCAAAATGGTGAATATCAGGTTAAGGCAGCTGCTACTGTCAATGGGAAAACCTTCGATTCGACCATTCAGGAAATTTCCTATAACCATATCGGAACATTCTATTACCAATACCCAGCAGCTATCGACACCGTTGCATTTGAGCTTTTGAAGCCAGCTTCATTAAAAGTGGGGTACATTGAAAGTGGATTCGATAAAGTGGCAGATTATTTGAGCAATGCAGGCCTGAACATTACGAAGTTAACTGCAGCCGATTTAGCTAAAGGTGATTTAAGTCAATATGATACGATCGTTACAGGCATCCGTGCTTATCTATCAAGGGAAGATTTAAAGGCAAATAACGCACGCTTACTTGAATATGTGGAAAACGGCGGTCATCTCGTCGTTCAATACCATAAACCGGGTGATGGATGGGATGCCCTGAAGACAGCTCCATATCCCCTTACCCTCGGGAATCCTTCCATTCGCTGGCGGGTAACCGATGAAAATGCCAAGGTAAACGTCTTGAAACCAGAATCTACTCTCTTTAACTATCCAAATAAAATAACAAGTGATGACTGGAGCAATTGGGTCCAAGAAAGAGGATTGTATTTCCCAATGGAATGGGATGAACGGTTTGAAACATTCATTTCCATGGCCGATCCAAATGAAGAACCGTTTGATGGCGGAATCCTCATGACTAAATACGGCAAAGGAACCTACCTCTACACCAACCTTGTCCTATATAGGCAAATTCAAAGCCAGGTACCAGGCGGATATCGAATCATGACGAACTTAATTAGTTACGGTGCCAAGTAAATAAAAAAAAACCTATGCATGCGGCGAATGCATAGGTTTTTTTTGATGCTTGCCCGATGATTTAATAAACATGCCTGACTGACTCCTGCTCTAAAAAACAAAAAAGTCATGCACAAAGATAAGGAAAAGGCTGATGCGTTTGGGTTGCCCCTCATTTCCCGCATTCCTTTCCCACACTTCATGCACAATTTCATTCATGATGTACCATGGTCTTTAACGGTCATCCCATTAAAGCACTTTGCTCAAGAATGCTTTCGTTCTTTCGTGCTGAGGGTTACCGAATAATTCATTCGGCTCATTTTCTTCCACGATATACCCTCCATCCATGAATATGACCCGGTCCCCGACTTCCCGGGCAAAGCCCATTTCATGCGTAACGACGACCATTGTCATGCCTTCCTGGGCAAGTTGTTTCATTACCTCCAAAACATCGCCGACCATTTCAGGGTCAAGGGCCGAAGTCGGTTCATCAAATAGCATGATTTTCGGATTCATCGCCAATGCCCTTGCGATGGCGACCCGCTGTTTTTGTCCGCCGGAAAGTTCCCCTGGGTAGCTATTTGCTTTTTCCTTAAGACCAACCTTATCCAATAACTCAAGCGCCAACCTTCCTGCTTCCGCTTTCTCGGTGGCACGAATTTTAATAGGGCCCAATGTTATGTTCTCAAGGACGGTTTTATGGGGAAATAAATTGAAATGTTGAAAAACCATTCCAACTTCTTGCCGGACTTTGTTTATATTGATTTTCCTTTTAGGATCGGTTATATCATGTCCGTTAATGACCACCTCACCGCCCGTAACTTCCTCAAGGAGATTCAGGCAACGCAGGAATGTACTCTTTCCAGATCCAGAAGGGCCTATTACGCAAATTACTTCCTTTTCCTGCACTTCTGCATTAATATCTTTTAAAACCTCGACAGTTCCAAATGATTTTCTCAGGTTTTTTACAGTAATGATGCTCATCGAACTTGTACCCTCCTTTCTATGAAATTAGCAATTAGGGTTAACAAATAGATGATGATAAAGTAAATCACACCAACGGCCAGCCAAATCTTGAATGCTTCAAAGGTTGCCGAAGCTTGAATCTGACCTTGCTGGGTTAAATCGGCTATACCAATGACGGATAATAGCGAAGTGTCTTTCAAGCTGATGATCGATTGGTTCGTAATCGTAGGCAGCATCCTTCTAAAGGCTTGCGGCAGCACGACATACCTCATTGTTTGAGTACCCGTGAACCCGATCGATCTTGCGGCTTCCGTTTGTCCTTTATCGATGGATTGTATCCCCGCCCTTATTATTTCAGCAAAATATGCCCCTGCATTGATGGCAACGGTAATTATTCCAGCTGTTGTACTGTCCAAAGAAATCAAATTCAGTGAATTCATACCAAAATAGATAAAGAACAACTGCACGATGAACGGTGTCCCTCGTATCGCATCCACATAAACCTTTGCAATCCAGTTCAAGATCTTGATGGGGGCAAGTCGCAGCAAAGCGACCAGTAAACCAATCAAAAAACCTAGGATAATGGCAATCACAAAGATATAAAGTGTCACCTGAAGTCCTTTTAATAAAATTGGCAATGCCGCAACAATTATATCCATTTCTTTCACCCCTTTAAAAAAGAAAGCGCGCCATAAGCGCGCCTACCGAGCTTTACTCTATTGTTTATTCACCAAGATACGTTTTAATAATTTCATCATACGTGCCGTCTTTTTTCAGATTGGCCAGACCATCATTTATTTTCTTCAATAAATCCTTGTTCTGCCCCTTCAATACAGCAATTCCATATTGGTCACCATTCAAACGGTCACCTACGATTTTCAGCCCAAGATCTTTTTGGGCGATGGCATAGGAGATAACCGGGTAATCTTCTATAAGAGCATCCGCATTACCGTTGGCCACTTCCTGGAACATCGCTGGACTATCATTGAATTGAACTACTTTAATTCCTAGTTCCGTAGCATTATCCTGTGCATATTTAGCACCTGTTGTCCCTTTTTTGACTGCAATGGTTTTTCCTTTAAGGTCTTTAACAGTTTTAGTGCTTGTATTATCTTTTTTAACAACTATTGTTAATCCTGCATCAAAATACGGTGTTGAGAAATCCACTACCTTTTTTCTTTCCTCTGTAATGCTCATGCCCGCAATGGCCACATCAAGCTGATTGGCTTGCATAGCCGGAATGATTCCGCCAAAATCCATCGGAGACAATTTGATTTTAAAATCCTGGTCTTTCGCGATTGCATTGATCAATTCTATATCAATACCTTTATATTCGTTCCCCTCTTTAAATTCAAAAGGAGGATAAGTCGTATCCACACCAATTTTATATACCTTTTCAGGTTCCTTTTCCTCACCTGCACTTTTTTCTTCATTGGTTCCACAAGCCGAGATAAAGATAGTTAGAATAAAAAACATACTCAATAAACCAAGTTTCTTCATTCAAATCACTCCAATTCTTAGATTATACGTGATAATAAATAATTCTCCCTATAATATAGCATAAGAATAAAGTATTATAATATGAATTTTTAGAATATACATTATTTTCTTTAAATAATTTTTATGGATGTTTACCCCAATATTATTTCAGTGAATGAAAATCAAAAAAGTATATGGAAACCTTCACTTTAAAAATAGCCGACATGCCATCGATACCTGTAAAACAAGACCATTAGAGGGCGGTCATATTCTAGTTTATGAGCGTTCAAATGTTAATTGATTTGTTTTTTTCTTATGTAACTAAAGGGGGATTTCTTATTAGGGATGACAAACTTACGTTTAATTAATTGTTAAATTGGGGAATTATAAAATTTAATTGATGATGACTTGAAAACTAGGATGGGTATGATGAGGATTACGGTAAAAAAAATAATATATTACCTGATTAAATTAAGAGGTAGAATCTTTATTCCATTTGCCATTTTATACATATTGGTTGCTGCGTATGTTGCTTATTCTATAGAGCCACAGACGTTCGAGTCATATTTAACCTCAGTTTACTGGGTTCTTACAACGCTTGCTACGGTTGGCTTTGGAGACTATGCGCCGGTCACCGACCTTGGAAAAGCATTCACCATTGGTCTTTACATCACGGGTATCGGGCTTGTTAGTCTTTTCATTGGAAAAATCATTAAATCTGTATATCTTATCGAAAAACGTAAAGTTGGTGGAAAAATGAAATATACAGGTAAAAATCATATCATTCTAATTGGATGGAGTGATAAGTCAAAAGCTGCACTCCAAGAAATTTTTAAATCTGATGAAACCATTGATATTGTAATCATTGATAACTTGGAAAAAGCCCCCATGTTGGAGGAGCGTCTGTTTTATGTTCGCGGTGATGCTACCGATGAAGAAACATTATTCCGTGCAAATCTGCCTAGAGCAAAAGGCGTTATCATTTTTGCTGACCAAATAACACAAGATAATTATGCTACAAAAGACCCGTTACTCGTCGATGGAAAGACATTATTGGTCGCCACTGCCATAACGGCCATTGAGGAAAAAACGAGTACATCCATTCATGTCACCGCCGAAGTGATCAATCAAAAGCATATTCGTTTATTCGAGCGTGTACAGGTGGATGAGTTTATTCCTACACAAGAAATGATCTCCCACGCCGCAGTACGGTCATTATTTTCTCATGGAGTCATCCATATGTATTCTGAACTTATGAGCAAAAAGTATGAAGAAACCATGTATGAGATTTCTAAACAAGAAGAATGGCGAACCTATCGTGATGCGTTCATAGATCTTCTTAATAAAGGAGCCACACTGGTAGCAGATCGCGGTGATCTTAACATAAACCAAAAATTAGATGAACGAATTCCTGACGATGCACAGCTTTTCGTCATTTGTGATAAAGAGACCATTTCCCAAATAAATTCAGATAAACATTAGAAGCGCTTGTACAATTTGGACGTTGATTGGAACGAAGGGCATTTCCCCTAGACGCGCTTTTCTAAGCATGAGTCTCGAACACCCGCTCCAATCAACTTAGTTTTAACCTTTAGATAGAACCCTTTTGCCTACAAACTGAGGGGTTGCAATTAATGCATCCCAAAAGATTTCGCATAAAAAAATATAGACACCATTAATTGAGTAAGCTTCAAGACAAAAAAGAACCTTCAATCAAAGATCGATTAAAGGTTCTGTTGTTTTTAATTTCAACGTTGCTTCCACATCCAAAAATTAACTATAAACTAGCTCTTTTTTTTTGCTCAGACCAAGAGTCTCTGAAGTTGAAGTTTGAATATTGTGCAGAAGCTCTGGATTTTGCATGAGTGATTCTCCATAAGAAGGAATCATTTCTTTAATTTTCGGTTCCCACTCTTTCATACGTTGCGGGAAACATTTATTAATTACCTCAAGCATAACGTGAACAGCAGTTGAAGCACCAGGAGATGCACCTAGCAATGCTGCAATCGAGCCATCGGATGCACTGACAACTTCCGTACCAAATTGAAGTGTACCTTTGCCGCCTTCTGCAGTATCCTTGATGACTTGTACACGTTGGCCAGCTACTACTAAATCCCAATCCTCGCTCTTAGCGTTCGGGATGAATTCCCGTAACTCTTCCATGCGCTGTTCTTTCGATAACATAACCTGCTGGATCAGGTATTTTGTCAATGGCATTTCTTTTGCTCCTGCCGCCAACATAGTTAAAACATTATTCGGTTTTACGGAAGTTATTAAATCGAACATTGAACCTGTTTTTAGGAACTTCGGTGAGAAGCCCGCAAATGGTCCAAATAGCAACGATTTTTTATTGTCGATAAAACGTGTATCAAGATGCGGAACAGACATTGGCGGTGCGCCAACTTTAGCCTTTCCGTATACTTTTCCATGATGCTGCTCAACAACTTCAGGATTATTACATACCATGAAGTATCCGCTTACTGGGAATCCGCCGATATGTTTCCCTTCAGGAATACCGGATTTTTGCAGTAAATGCAAGCTTCCGCCCCCGCCTCCGATAAAGACGAATTTAGCATTATGGCGTTCTACGCTGCCAGTATCGACATTACGCACTTTTAATTCCCATGAGCCATCGCTGGCACGTTTAACATTATCAACACTATGTTTATATTTGATATCGACGTTTTTAGTCTTTAGATGGTCAAACAACATGCGTGTTAAAGCACCAAAGTTAACGTCTGTACCGTAATCAATTTTTGTTGCCGCTATAGAATCATTCGATGGACGGTCTTGCATAATAAGTGGAATCCATTCCATCAGTTTTGCTGGGTCATCGGAATACTCCATACCTTGGAACAGAGGATTTTTTGACAGTGCTTCAAAACGTTTCTTTAAGAACGCTACATTTTTATCCCCTTGTACCATACTCATATGAGGCAATGGCATGATAAAGTCTTGCGGATTATCAATCAGCTTACAGTTTACAAGATACGACCAAAACTGCAATGAAACTTGGAACTGTTCATTAATTTTAATTGCTTTGCTAATATCTATAGATCCGTCAGATTTTTCGGATGTATAGTTAAGCTCGCACAGTGCAGAATGTCCCGTACCCGCATTATTCCATTCGTTAGAGCTTTCTTCTCCTGCGTTTGCAAGCTTCTCAAATACTTTGATTTCCCATTCCGGTGCTAACTCTTTCAGTAATGATCCCAAAGTCGCGCTCATGACTCCGCCGCCAATTAAGATAACGTCTGTTTGTTTCTGTATGTTGCTCATTATAACCTTCCTTATCCCCTATATTTGCAAAAAAGATGTAGGCGCTCCTGTTTAGGTGTAACCAAAAGCCAGGCATGAACTAGGAACACACCTTTTCTGTCTCCTTATAACTATATCATAATCTATTATCATTATTTCATAGATTAAAATATTCTACTATTACTTTTTTTGTTAGAAAATTGATTTTGTGAAGAAATTAGCTTAAACTTATCCGCCATGATAGTCGAAGAAAAAGATTTCTTCAGCCACTTCCCTTTATTGAAGGAAGAAACTGTTAGCGAAATAATATTGACACATCAGAAAAAGTAACGAAAATACACATTTATTGACAATATCGGAAGTGGAATTAGAAGTTTCTGTAACCATTTCCCGAAAAAATAATGCCCTTCCTGAAATTGCCAAACTACTACCTTTTTAACTTGGATCATAAATTTCACCCAATAATTAGATATTATAACAATACCAATAATTACTGATAATTAAACCAATATTAGGTACGGTCATTGAAAATATTCCTAATTTTAAGACTTATTGCATAGTCCCTTATAAATGAAATTTTATCCTTTATTGTTATTATAAGAAAACATTATTTAAGTTATCATTTTCGCAAATAGATATTTTCAGCTTTGTGATCTGGGCCTTTTGTTAAAACGAGTTTTGCCCGTCCTTTTGTCGGCAGTATATTTTCATGTAAATTTTTCAAATTAATTTCTTCCCAAATTTGGGTCGCTTGTTTAATGGCTTGTTCTTTAGACAAGTCAATATAACGATGAAAATAGGATTCGGGACTTTGAAACGCGGTCTTTTGAAGTAATAGGAACCTTTCAACATACCACCGCTCTATGTCATTTGCGTCTGCATCTACATAAAGTGAGAAATCAAAAAAGTCACTGACGAATACTTGATTTTCCTTATCAACTTGAAGAACATTAATACCTTCCACTATTAAAATATCCGGATTACAGATAGTCTGCACTTCATTTGGCAAAATGTCATACTTCAAATGTGAGTAGATTGGAACTTCCACTTTATTTTTTCCTGCTTTTACATCCCCGATTAGGTTAATTAATTTTTGCGTATCATAACTTTCAGGAAACCCTTTTCTTTTCATCAGTCCTTTTTCTTCTAATAGATCATTGGGGTACAAAAAACCGTCGGTAGTGACCAGACCTACGTTTCTATGATTATCCCATCTAGATAATAAGGTCTGAAGTAACCTTGCTGTCGTACTCTTTCCTACAGCAACACTCCCTGCAATTCCAATGATATAAGGTACTTTTTTAACATCAGTTTTTAGAAAGGAAGAAGTGGCTGTATTAAGCTGCTGAGATGCTTCAACATATAAATTGATTAAACGAGTCAAGGGCAAGTAGACCTCTTCTACTTCCTGAATGGATATTTCTTCATTAATTCCTTTTAAGTTATCCAATTCTTCTTCAGTTAAAGGAAGAGGGGTATGGTTTCGCAAAGATGCCCACTTTTTTCGATTGAATTCATAATAGGGAGTATAGGAACTCATGATTTTTCGTTACCTCACTTTTTAGAGTTACTATCAGTTTAACAAGGATGATGACCATAAAAAAGATGTTCCTGATCCCTTATTTACATAAAGACCCTATGACTTGATGAAAGAAATTGAATGTATGGAACCAGCAGGCATAAAGGGCGTTCCTGCATGATTAAACATTCTAGGTGGTTAATCTTTGAATGATAACCCACCTGTCTCCAGAGCATCCCTAAGTTTAGGTAAAGAAGCTGGTCCCATACCGTGAAACTTCAAAATCTCTTTTTCACTATATGTTGATAGCTGATGTAAAGAGGTTACCCCATTGTTTTCCAATGCGCGTCTGGCTGGTGCCGAAAGCAACGAAAGAAATCCGGTGTCAGGTTTGCGTTCTTGTTCACATACAGGGCAGGTCGGACAGTCGCTGGATTTATAGTATTTGTGACCCTTTTCGCAAGTCCTCAAATTCTTTTTTGAAGTGGTCATTGTCAATGTCTCCTTTTCTGATGATTTTTAACATTCTATCTTAAGAAGTAATCACATCGCAGTTAACTTACGCTAAACTTTGGCGGAAACGTACACTGACCCCAATCACCATAGCCCAGAAAGCTGTTAATTAAACAAGGGGCTCAACAAGAACCTTACTTACTGTTTTCAGTTGCTTCTCGGGATATCCAAGGTCACACTATACACCTCATATATCCAACAAGCAATATCTATGGCACAACTTTCATCTTCAACTATCATTTTATCATCTCTTGTTAACTAAGCTGCCCTTTAGTTTCATTGGAAAAGGGCTGCCGAAGCAACCCTTTGCAAAACCCAAAGTGAATGATGGATTAACCCACTTTATCTTCCTTCTGAGCCATTGTCTGAGCATCGGCTTGTACACGCTTGCCTATTCCAAAAGCGAAATAACTAATTGCAACGATAGCCAGAAAACCTATTCCGACCATTAGTGATATACGTGTGTCATCATTAAACCACATACCGATTAATACCATGATCAAGAAAGCGATGGTCAGGTAGTTTGTAACAGGTGCAAAAGGCATTTTGAATGGATGATTGTGCATTTCAGCTTTTTTAATCTTCCTGAATTGGATTTGGCTGATCAGAATGACAAACCAAGGAATCATACCAGGAAGTACACTCGCACTATATACATGCACAAATAAATTTTCTGGTGCAATATAACTTAAAACAACCCCAATTGCTAATCCGACTATCACTCCGAACGTACCGAATAAAGGTACACCGCTATTAGATACTTTCGCAAAGAATTTTGGCGCTTGGCCATTCATCCCTAATGTGTAAAGCATGCGTCCTGCACTGTAAATACCACTATTGCAGCCTGACATAGCAGCCGTAATTACGACAAAATTAATGATTCCAGCTGCTGCGGTGATACCAACTTTCGCAAAAGTAGCAACAAATGGACTGCCAATCGCACTTAATTGATCCCAAGGGTAAACGGTTACAATAATGAAAATCGCACCGATATAGAAAATTAAAATACGCCAAATGGTACTTTGAATCGCTTTGGTTATCGTTTCTTGAGGATTTTTTGCTTCACCAGCCGTAATCCCGATTAATTCTACACCTTGATAAGCGGCAACCACCAGTGAGAGAGCAAAGAAGAAGCCCTTCCAACCACCTGTAAATAAACCACCATGTTCCCAAAGATTCGATAATCCTAAGGCTTCCCCTCCATTACCGATTCCAAAGAAAATAAGTCCAAATCCTGCAACGATCATTAATATGATCGTTACGATTTTAATCAGTGCAAACCAAAATTCAATTTCCCCAAAGGATTTAACTGAAATTAAGTTCGCTGCTCCAAGAATCAACATTGCGATTAAACCTGGAATCCAACCCGGGAGATCAGGGTACCAGTACTGCATGTACGTCCCCACTGCAATAATTTCTGCCATCCCGACAATAACCCACTGGAACCAGTTACTCCATGCAGTCATATACCCTGCCAATGGATGAATGTACTTATAACCAAATGTTGCAAATGAACCTGTACTTGGCTCTAAATACAACATTTCCCCCATTGCACGCATGATTAAGAATATAAATATCCCAGAGATCGCATAAGCTAACATCACTGACGGACCTGTCCATTGAATCGTGCTGGCTGAACCCATAAATAAGCCGACACCAATCGTTCCGCCCAAAGCGATCATCTGAATATGACGACTTTTCAAGTCCCTATTCAAATCTTTGTTTGCCATTCCATTTCCCCCTACACTACTAATAGTCGAAATTTAATGCAAGATGCTTAATACACTCCCTATTTAGTATAGAAATGATATAGCAGGCTCCACTTTTTTGAATCTTTCTTAAAGCTGCCTCATAAAATCATTCTTCACTCTTAATTGACAGTTAGAAAGATTACTATCAAATTTCATGTATATCTTAATTCTGTTCAAGGTGTGATAGAAAGCGCTTACTTTTTATCGTTTATAACAGCCCACCCTTAAGCGTTAAAATTCCTCTGTATAAAATAACTCGAATAAAAGAGTATTGCAACTCTTTTATTCGGCAGGCAGGTTAATTCATGCTGTTACTAAAAGGGACTTTAATCTCAGCTTCAATAACATATCATTCGTCATTTTCTCTAAATCATATTCCGCCTTGAATCCCCACTCTTCCTTTGCACAAGTTGAATCTATTGTATTCGGCCAACTATCAGCAATGGATTGTCTTACAGGATCGACCTCATAATTCATGATAAATTCCGGAATATGCCTTTTAATCTCGGCAGCAATTTGCTCCGGATCAAAGCTCATGGCTGACACATTGAAAGAATTGCGATGTTTTAATTTTGAGGCATCTGCCTCCATTAGATTAATGATGGCAGCTAAAGCATCAGGCATATACATCATATCCATATACGTTCCCTTATCAATGTAAGAAGTATATCGCTTATTTTTAATCGCTTCATAGTAAATTTCAACTGCATAGTCGGTAGTTCCACCGCCAGGAGGTGTGACATACGAAATCAGTCCCGGGAATCGAAGCCCCCTCGTATCAACCCCAAATTTATGATGATAATAATCACATAATAACTCTCCGGATACTTTATTCACCCCGTACATCGTATTCGGCCGTTGAATGATGTCTTGCGGTGTCCAATCTTTAGGAGTGGTTGGGCCAAACGCACCAATCGAACTAGGTGTGAATAATTGGCAATCGAGTTCCCGTGCCGATTCCAAAGCATTGACCAATCCGCCCATGTTTAAATGCCAAGCTAAAAGAGGTTTCTTTTCAGCTGTTGCTGACAATAAAGCGGCTAAATGTATAATTGTATCCACTTCATGTTTTTTTGCCATGTTAAACATCGCTTTTTCATCTGTAACATCTAAAATCTCAAATGGACCTGATAGGGCAACATCGCTGTCCGTTTTTCGAATATCTGTTGCAATGATATTGTCAGCTCCATAAATCTCTCTCATTTTCAGCGTAAGTTCTGAACCAATTTGACCTAAAGCCCCCGTTACCAGTACCTTTTTCATCAAAAATCCCTCCCTATGTTTTAAACTCTGAAACAAGCAATCTCTTATATGATCGACATCTCTTTTCCCACTTTTTCATAAATGGCTATTGCACGGTCCAGCATCTCTTTTGTATGAGCAGCAGTAGGCATATTCCTCACTCTTCCTGTACCCTTTGGAACGGTAGGGAATACGATGGATTTAGCATACACACCTTCTTCATTCAGCCTCTTGCTGAATTGCTGCGTTTTTGCTTCATCCCCTATGATGCAAGGCGTAATCGGTGTTTCGCTCTCCCCGATATCAAACCCTAATTCCTTTAGGCCTTTTTTCAAGTAATCGCTGTTTTCCCACAGCTTATTTTGAAGTTCTGAGCTACTCATCAAAATCTCGATGGCTTCTATACTAGCTGCAACTGCTCCCGGTGTGGCAGCCGTTGAAAATAAAAATGGACGGCTTCTCACCTTTAACCAATCAATCAAATCTTTCTTTCCTGCTACATAGCCTCCAACAACACCAATGGCTTTGGATAATGTTCCAATTTGGAAATCCACTTTATCCGATAACCCAAAATGTTTTACCGTTCCCGCACCATTACCCAATACACCCGATCCATGTGCATCATCAACATACGTGATTAAGTCAAACTCTTCTGCAATTTCCACAATTTCAGGAAGCTTGGCAATATCCCCGTCCATCGAGAAAACTCCATCAGTAATGATCATGACTTTGTTATACAATCCGGACTCCTTTGCTTGGCGTGCTTTTGTCCGTAAATCGTCCATGTCGGAATGGATAAAGGGAATAATTTTCGCCTTGGATAATCGACATCCATCAATGATTGAAGCATGATTCAGTTCATCTGAAAGAATGGCATCATGTTTATCCATCACTCCTGAAATCGCTGCCATATTACAGTTAAATCCAGATTGATAAGCAATGGCGGCTTCTGTATGTTTAAATTCTGCAAGCTTTTCTTCTAATTTGACGTGAATATCCAATGTTCCGTTAATTGTACGTACGGCACCGGCTCCGACACCATATGTTTTCGTCGCTTCTATGCAAGCCTCTATTAATCGTCGATCTGTTGCTAATCCTAAATAGTTATTCGATGATAAATTAATTAACTTCCTGCCTGCAATGGTGATTACCGGACCGTTTGGACCTTCCACCGGATCAATTACGTTGTATAGTCCCTTTTCTTTTAAATCTTCCAAATTTTCTTTCAAAAATTGATTTAATACTTCACTTGACATTTAATATACCCCCTCATTGATGGCTGGAATAAATGTAGAATTTTTATATGTTTTACCCCTATTTAAAAAACATTGTATTTATTTCCTTTTTTCTGAAAATACATGTGTCTTCTCCAAAAACACACACAAGATCAACCTAAATCCCTTTATACTAAGAGTTATAACAATCATAATAATAGATAATTTTAACGTTGTCCATATTGTGCGGACAAAAAAATCGGATTTTTTGTAGTTTTACAATAAACATCCGCTTAAAATGCGCTTATATCAACGGAAATACGAGGTGAAAATCCTCATCAATTTTCAATGTGAACGATGTTTTATCTTCTGTTTTTTGGAGACATTAACAAATAACCACTAAGGAGGGATATAGTGAAAACAGAAGATGAAAAAACCTCAGAAGGCCTAAATGAGATTTTTGAGATTATCAATGCAAAAGGTGACATTGGGGAACTAAAAGAAATCGTCCAAAAACCTGATGAACAAACAAATGAAGACAAGTAAACTAAGGGGATTAATCATCCTCTTTTTTTGTCTGTTTTACATTGTACTAATGGACCCTTAAGTCCATTACAACAATAAAAAAGAGCTGTTGATCAGCTCGGATACAATTAAGTCTCACTTAGAGAGATCAAAAAAACAAAAAGCCATGCAAAAGAATGGGAGAAAGAGAATAAGAATAAGGATTTTCCCTATTTCTTTTCCTTTGTCCACAATTCATGCACAACTTACAAATTACCCCTCTAACGCACTGCTCCTAGGACAGTAGTGCTCCATAACCTTCAGGCTAAATCAGATTTCCATATCCCACCTTTCCTTTTCGGTCTCCTTCATCTGTTTTTCCGTTTTCTCGGGATGGACCGTTCGGAATTTATGGTGGTCAGCCGGGATGATTTCGATCATCTTCTCTATCATGTCATCCGGATCGAATTGGTTCTTTAATCCCTTTTCTTGCTTTTTCATATCCTCTGCCCTTGTAAAATTCTTTTCTTCATCGAACCATTTCCATTTTTCCTCAGCTGCCCTGTCGTTAAAACCGGTATTGTAGGCACCCGGATTGATAGTCGCAACCTGCACCCCAAACTCCTCCAGCTCATCCTTCAAGGTTAATGCCATTCCCTCGATGGCATGTTTGGTTGCTGCATACGGACCTCCGTATGGTGTCGTGATGGTCCCAGCCATTGAACTTAAGAACACGATTTTCCCTTTTCCTTTTTTGATCAGCTTTCTTGCAGCAAACTGAACGGATTCAAGTGTAGCAAAAACATTTACTTCGAAGATTGCCCTGAATCGGTCCATCGGCATTTCTCCGAGCGGTCCTCCTTCATTGATCGCCGCATTTGCAACAAATACATCAAAATCATGATTATCAATTCTTGCTCGATCACGTTCATTTGCAATATTCAATTTGAAGACTTCCATATCCAAGCCCCGTTCCTGCGCCTCCCTCATAAGATCCGTTTTCTGGGAAGTGATTTCCGTTGTGGCGATTACACGGTGCCCCTGCTTTGCTAACCCGAGTGCAGCTCCTCTTCCAAGCCCGCTGCCCGCTCCAGTAATGAAAATTGTTTTGGCCATCTTTCATTCCTCCTATCATGCTTCTCTATGTTTCTTCTTCCCATAAACGAATGATATAAACCACTAAAAACGGTCTGCCTATATGCGTGTTTATCCGTTCTTTTAAAGGGAAAAAAACTATATCAAGTTTATTCCTGCATCTATTTTCAAGATAAGTGAAATAATTAACAAGAAGAGATATTTAAAGAAATAAAGGAGAATGGCTGTGAATTATAAAAACATCACGATTGCCGGCAGCGGCGTTTTAGGAAGTCAGATCGCATTTCAAACCGCATTCAAAGGGCTCAACGTGTCAGTATATGATATCAATGATGAAGCATTAGAACGTGCAAAAGATAGGATCATTAATTTGAAGCCATACTATAAAGAAGACATAGGCGCTACTGAGAAAGATCTTAATACTGCTTATGCCCGCATATCTTTCCACAGTAATTTATCTGTGGCAGTTGCCGAAGCTGACCTTGTGATCGAAGCGATTCCAGAAGTGGTTCAAATCAAAACGGATTTTTACACGGAGTTAGGAAAAGTTGCTCCTGAAAAAACAATTTTCGCCACGAACTCTTCTACATTATTACCAAGCCAATTTGCCGAAGCGACAGGCCGTCCAAAAAAATTCCTGGCTTTACACTTCGCTAATGAAATCTGGAAAAACAATACCGCAGAAATCATGAAACATCCAGGAACGGATAATGAAGTGTTCGATGAAGTGATTGAATTTGCCAAAGCGATTGGAATGGTTCCTCTGCCTTTACATAAAGAGCAGCCAGGCTATATTTTGAATTCCTTATTGGTTCCTCTTTTGGATGCTGCCCAAATGCTCTTATTAAAAGGAGTGGCTGATACGGAAACCATCGATAAAACGTGGATGGTCGCAACAGGAGCACCGCTTGGACCTTTCGCCATTTTAGATGTGGTAGGAATCAATACCGCTTATAATATTTCACTTGCAAAAGCGAAAGCGACAGGTGATCCAGAGTTTGAAAAGCTGGCTAACTTATTGAAAACAGAGTATATCGATAAAGGGAAAATCGGAAGAGAAGCAGGAGAAGGCTTCTATAATTATCCCAACCCCCATTTCGCAAAACCAGACTTTTTAAGAGGTTAATCAATTTGTATGAATGTGCAGAAGGTGTCTAAGGGATGCCTTCTGTTTTCAAATTATTTCTCACTTTCTAATGTCTTCGAATAGAAAAAGACCCTGAAATCGGAAAAGTGCTTTTCACGAAATCAAGGCCTAAATATCATGAGGTTACAGAACCCTTATCCCCTATATCTCAAAGTTAATCCTTTTAGGAAATTCCTGGCGTATCGATCCCCGCACTCTTTATAATTCCTATGACCCACTTTTCTTAATATAGCGCTTAATTCCCCTTTGGTTATCATGACTCCTGCATCTTCCAAGATATCAATCATATCCTCACTTGTTAATGTCAATGCTATTTTCAGTTTCTTCAGAAGGATATTATTCACACTTTCCTTATTCTTTACAGCCGGTGCCTGACTTTGAGGCTGACCAGGTTTTGGCTCTTGTCTCCCTCGTTTAAAAATGATCAAACCATTTAAGAAGGACTCTAGCATCATGTTATTGCAGTTTACCCCATCTTCAGCTTCATCCATATCATCATCAAATTCATCATATTCATCATAATAATCATCTTTTGGTTTTGTGAGCATCTGCATGACTTCTTCTCTTGTCACTTCAATCTCCCCGAGTTTAAATATCTCAACCATATCTTTATCTTTAATATCCAGCGCATATCTTAATCGAATTAATATATCATGATTATGCATCCAAAACCCTCCTATGTATTTCTCGATTTTCACAGTACTTTCATTATTTCACAAATGGATGGAAATAAACGCAGATTAAAATCCGAGAACCTTTTACAGATTCCCGGATCACTCTGGTTATTCTTCAATCAGCTTCAATGAGGTCACTACTTCAACATGGCTCGTCTGTGGGAACATGTCCACAGGCTGCATGGCCTCCACGCGATAAGAAGAGCCCAGTTCTTGTAAGTCCTTCGCCAATGTAGACGGGTTGCATGATACGTACACAATGGTTTTCGGTTTAACTTTCAAGATTGTCTGCAGTAACGATTGATCACAGCCGGATCTTGGCGGGTCGACGACCAGTACGTCCGGTTTCCAGCCTTCTTTGGTCCAGCGTGGAAGGATATTCTCGGCTTTGCCTGTTTCATAGTATACATTGTTCCGTTTATGTTTTTTGGCATTTTTCTTGGCGTCCTCAATGGATTCTTTAATGACGTCCATTCCTCTGACTTCCTTGGCATTTTCGGACAGCCATAGGCCAATGGTCCCGACACCGCAATAAGCGTCAACCACTTTTTCCGTGCCGGTTAAGGCTGCCGCTTTTTTCACTTCATCATATAAGCGAACAGTTTGGACCGGGTTAAGCTGGAAGAATGTACGGGCTGATAGTTCGTATGATAGGTCACCCAATGTTTCGTTGATGACTTTTTCGCCTGCCAGGTGAATCGTTTTTTCGCCAAAGATAAGTGATGTGTTCCGGTTGTTGATGTTTTGAACGACCGATTTCACTTCTGGCAGTTGGTCACGAATTTGTTTAAGCAACTGATCTTTTTGTGGAATTTCCTCCGCACCAGTAACGAGGACAACCTGCACTTCACCTGTTTCAAATCCTACCCGTGTGATGACCGTACGGATCACACCTTTTCTTTTTCTTTCGTTATAAATCGAGATGTTCAGGTTCTTTAGTATCTTTTTCACTGTCCGCGTTACCTTATTTGTTGCCTTATGCTGTACAAGGCAATTCGGGATATCGATCAGTGTGTGGGAATTCAAGCCGTAAAGGCCAGCAATCAATTTGCCATCTTTTTGGCCGACTTGGTACTGACTTTTGTTACGGTAATTCCAAGGATCTTCCATGCCGATCGTTTCTTTTACATTTAATGAAGAAACTGGGAATCCAGAATGACGTTCCATCGCTTGAATGACGATATCGCGTTTTTCAATTAGCTGCTGGGCATAGCTTAAATGCTGTAACTGACATCCGCCGCATTCAGCGTAAACCGGACATGGCGCTGCAATGCGATGCGGTGATTCTTTACGGATGGTTTTTATTTTCGCCTCGGTGAAGTTTGGCTGAACCTTTGTGACCAAAGCTACAATTTCTTCACCAGGCAATGCACCTGGGACGAAGACGACTTTCTTTTTGAAATAACCGACTCCCTCCCCGTTAATGCCCAGCCGTTTAATCGTAAGGGGAAGGGTTTGATTCACTTCCAGTTTTGTATCTTGAATGTTTGTCATTTCTTTTCACTCCGTTTTTCAATGCTTCTCCACAAATAGAGGGAAGCGTAGCTTAGATATGGGGCCCATTTCACACTATAGGACTCCATTTCTTCTTGGGTTGGCTTTTGCGGTAAGCCATATAATATTTTCAAGGCATTTTGAATGCCAATATCGGCTTTAGGAAATAGGTTCGGCCGGCCAAGTCCAAAAAGCAGGAAGTTTTCAGCCGTCCATCTACCGATACCGCGTATTTTTATTAGTGTGTCCATAACCTCTTGATCGGATAGCTTTTCCATTATATCAAGGTTGAGATGGCCTTGAATGATTTGCTCTGAAAGTCCGATGACGTATTCGGCTTTCCGGCCACTGAATTGAATGGCTCTTAATTGTTCGATTTGAAGTTGGGCTGTTGTTTCCGGTGTCGGGTAAAACCAGGCACCTTCCAACTGGTAGCCGAAGGTTTTAACGAATCGTTCCGTGAGCGTATGGGCAAAGGATAAGTTCAATTGCTGATGTATGATGCATTTGACGAGGCAACTGTAGTAATCGAAGTCCAAGACTATGGCAGTACCGCGGTGCTCTTCGAAGATTTTACTTAAATCCGTTTCCCGGAAATGCCGGGAAACGCCTTCTAATGGCTGATGCCAATGAAAAACCTTTTTTAACCGTTCGATTGCTTTTGACTTGTAAACCTCTGAATGACCTTTGATGATAAAGGATGGTTCATCGATATTTCCTATTGCCTGAACCTGTAAAACGATTGGTTCTTTTTCTATATATAGCGGAACTTTTACCGTCCTGTTAGTAAAATCAACTACCTGAAGTGGGTCTAACGATAATCGTTCGAGAACTAGATCGAAATTATAGGGTCCTTGAACCTGTAATTTTTCTGTCCACACAAGCGATCCATCCTTTAGCAGTTTTCCACGTATTATAGCATGTTTCCAGAAATATTACTTGAAATTAAAGAGAATGGATAAAAGCGGGACCTGAATTATCACTACAGGACCCGCTTCTCATTTTAATAAAGCATTCGGTTCGGCAATTGTTTCTCAATCATTAAAGCATCCAGGCTACTGAATGTGTACCCCTGTTTTTCAAGATCCGTCAGAATCGAGTCCAATGCTTCCGCATTATCCTTCGATACGGTATGCAGTAATAAAATAGCGCCAGGATGAATCTGCTTAAGCACTTCATCGTGTGCGAACGCGGCACCCTTTTGTTGATCAACAATCCAGTCTTTATATGCCAGTGACCAGAAGATGTGGTAATACCCTTCTTTTTTTGCGACTCTCATCGTTCTCTCATTAAATACCCCACGAGGCGGCCTTAAGTAATTCATTCCTTTTTGCCCCGTTAATTTTTCCGTTGCTTCTTTTACCCTCTCAAGCTCCGTGCGTATCACATCGTCCGTCACGCTGGTCATATCCGGATGGTTCCATGAATGGTTTCCTACGATATGCCCCTCATTAGCCATACGGACAACAAGCTCAGGTGCCGTCTTTAAATAATGACCCGTGACAAAAAAAGCTCCAGGTGCACCATGTTTCTTCAGAACATCTAAAATCTGGGCCGTATAGCCATTTTCATAACCGTTATCAAATGTTAAATAAACGACTTTTTTCCTTGTATCCCCTTTATAAATC
This sequence comes from Peribacillus sp. NPDC058002, assembly GCF_042886655.1. NCBI lineage: Bacteria > Bacillati > Bacillota > Bacilli > Caryophanales > Bacillaceae > Peribacillus > Peribacillus sp. NPDC058002. The sequence continues at coordinate 42,403 of NZ_JBHVQU010000002.1, forward strand.
GCTTCATATTCAGGCAGCATCTCATTGAATTTTTCACCTGCATCGGCAGGTGTCCCATTTTTACCTTTATTGAAACCCCAGTTATAGGATTCTGCAAAAGCTGGGCTTGCCAAAGAGCATATCAAGCATATTAAAGCGGATAAAATCACCTTTTTTTTCATTGGAATATCCCCCATGTCCTTTTTTCTTATTGTTTGGAACACGGAGATTTATATGCATGATATTGTGAATGTCGAATTATTGGACCCTATGTCTAATTCAATACGCTCAGGAACCAATTTTAGTACCACGGGCCAAAATATTAGAGGTATTTCCCTGCCAAACCTAAATCCACAAAAAAAAGGCCTATCCTCCAAAAAGGATGGGCCCCCCATGCTTTGTTTATCCTTTAAATAACGCTTGTGCCGCCTTCCAAATAATGGCGATAGCGAAAATGAGAACGATAACAATTCCGACTACGTCAAGGAATGTTTCAAGACCGGAGAAAATCGTATTTGCCACAGGGAGTTGGATGAAAGCAAAGCCGGTTAACATGGCGATAAAGAATAAGATGTAGCTATTCTGCATGAAAATCCCCCCTTTCCCTTCTAATGTATGTGCGAGCGTTCCAAAAGATTGTACTTTTTCGAGTAAATTATCGCCTTTTTTTTCATATACATTTAGCAAGGGGGGGAATGAAATGCTGGAATGGGTTATCACTATAGGCTTTGTTGGTTGTCTTGGTTTAGGTGGCGGAGTGTTTGTTCATTTTGTGAAAAGTGGATTGAATGTAGAGGATGCTTCAAGGATCGATCAACTGCCGGAAACCGAAAAGTAGGATATGCAAAAGACGCTCAACCGTTTGGTGAGCGTCTTTTCCCAGACAATTATTTAAATACTGGTTCTTTGAATTGTGCCAATTTTTCCAACGAAGATTGCTGAACGTCTTTATGCAGGCTGTTTCCATGTGAATCCATGGTAACTACGGCAGTAAATCCTTCAACATTCAGATGCCACATCGCTTCTGGAATACCAAATTCGGTGAAGTTCACACCTTCGACGGATTTGATGCAGTCTGCATAATATTGAGCAGCCCCGCCGATTGCGTTTAGATAAACGCCGCCGTGTTCACTAAGTGCCTCTAGTGTTTTTGGACCCATTCCGCCTTTACCGATAACTGCACGGATGCCGAATCGTTTCATGATATCGCCTTGGTATGGTTCTTCCCGAATACTTGTCGTTGGTCCCGCAGCCTTCACATGCCATTTACCTTCTTCGTCCTTCAGCATAACCGGGCCACAATGATAGATGATTTGTCCATCCAGGTCGATTGGTGCAGGATTTTCAGATAAATGCTTGTGGATCGCGTCACGGCCTGTATACATTCTGCCGTTAATATGAACTACGTCACCAACTTTTAATTCGCGGATTTGTTCTTCCGTGATTGGTGCTTGCAGGGTGATTTCACGGGAAGCTTTAACGTCCGGTTCAGCAGCGGCTGCCACTTCGTCCTTGGCTGCTTTTTCTGCTTCTAAAGCAAAGTCGATTTTCTCGCCTTCTTGATACAACCACTCATTGATTTCACCTGTTTCAGGATTGACTTTCACTCCTAAACGGCGGAACGCCCAGCAGTTGTAAGCAACGGATACGAAAAAGCTTGCCGGAATACGGTGCATGACACCGATTTTACACCCAAGCAGTGTAGTTTCGCCGCCAAAGCCCATCGTGCCGATTCCCAATTCATTAGCTGACTTCATGATGTAATCTTCAAGTTTACGAAGGTCTTCATTCGGATTCACATCTTCATTACTGCGGAAGAGTTGCGCCTTTGCCAAATCATATCCGGATGAACGGTCCCCACCGATACCAACGCCGATGAAGCCGGCACTGCAGCCTTGTCCTTGTGCTTGGTAGACAGAGTGAAGTACACATTTACGGATTCCGTCCAAATCACGGCCCGCTTTCCCCAATCCTTCAAGTTCCATAGGCAGACTGTATTGGATGTTTTTATTTTCACAGCCGCCGCCTTTTAAGATAAGGCGAACATCAATATAGTCTTTTTCCCATTGATCGAATTTAATGACTGGAAGACCTTCCCCAAGGTTATCCCCGCTATTTTCACCCGATAAAGAGTCAACTGCGTTTGGACGAAGTTTTCCGCCTTTAGTCGCTAAAATGATCGCATTTCGGATTGCTTTTTTTATTTCAAGTTGGTTCACGCCAACTGGAGTTTTTATTTTGAAAGTCGGCAGACCAGTATCCTGACAAATCGGTGATACATTGTCGTCAGCCATTGTAATATTATTCGTGATGGTATCCAAGCTTAATGCAGAACGAGTACCAGCATTTTCACGTTGTTTTGCACTTTTGACCGCACGACGAACATCCTTTGGAAGATTCGTTGAAGTTTCAACGATAAGACTGTACATACTTTCTTGGAATTTTTGAATATCCAAATTTCTCTTCCCCCTCTTATTTTCCCCTAGATTTAGATTTAATCATTTCCCTGCTTCTCTATAAATAGCGAATGATTCTACACCCGTTTTATTATACATCTAACATAATCTTTCGAAAACAAGTAATTATTTTTCTTAATGAATAGCAATTTGGAGAGAAATGATCAAAGCGCCTTAAATAGCCCATAAGTCAAATACCATCACCAATCATTGGAAGATTTGATATTAAAAAGAGATGACGCAGGTTTCTCGTCATCCCTTCATGAATATTAACATTGAAAAAGTCATACTATCGAAACAGATATCAGTCTTCCCGGGTTTTGAATTGTTCCACTTTGCCTTCCAAATCATCTATCATGCCGATTAAACGGTCTATATCTTCCAACTCCGCAGTTTCCGGTTCGATATGATCAAGAACTTCCATGAACATCGTGAGGCGTTCTTTTAAGTATGTTAATTGTTCGTTTTTACCTGTAATGGATTTTCCCATGAGGCACTCTCCTTCCGTTCTTCTTTCATCGTAACGAAATCTGCTTGAAAGTGCAATGGCAAGCTATAAATACAGCTCTCCGCCATTTGACAATTTTTATTCCCATTGTTCATAATGGGTTAGTGCATTATTACGTAAGGAGTTTTAAATATGTCAATAATCAAGCAAGATACTTTAACACCAATTACACCCAAGTATGATCCTTGGGAAGCATATATGGACGTTGAACAATATGGAAAACTCAGCCTCACCAATGTGGAGTTCACCACCACCACCCTTTGCAATATGCGTTGTGAGCATTGTGCCGTCGGTTACACACTCCAGCCCAAGGACCCGGATGCCCTGCCTCTGGAATTACTGATTCAGCGCCTTGATGAGATCCCTTTGCTTCGCTCGCTCAGCATCACTGGCGGGGAACCGATGCTTTCAAGAAAACAAGTGAAGAATTATGTTTTGCCTCTATTGAAATATGCCCGCAGCCGCGGGGTACGGACACAAATCAATTCCAATTTGACCCTTGACTTGGAACGGTATGAGGAAATCATTCCTTATTTGGATGTTCTGCACATTTCCCATAATTGGGGAACGATCGATGAATTCATTGATATCGGCTTTGCCATGATGGATCGAAAACCATCTCGTGAACAGCGAAAGAAACTATTCGATAAAATGATCGAAAATTCCCGTGCCCTGACAAAAGCTGGTGTGCTGGTATCTGCTGAAACGATGCTTAATAAACGGACATTGCCTCATCTTGAGCATATTCACAGACAGATCGTCGATGAAATGGGATGTCAAAGACATGAAATTCATCCGATGTATCCAAGCGATTTCGCTTCGGCACTTGAAACTTTACCATTGGATAATATGCGTGAAGCGATTCATCATTTGCTGGATATCCGTGATGAAAATGTTTGGATGCTTTTCGGTACCCTGCCATTTTATCCTTGCAATAACAGTAAAGAGGATATAAAGTTGCTTCAACGCCTTTATGGTTCACATAAAGTGACGGTACGGAATGACCCTGATGGACGTTCCAGGTTGAACATCAATATTTTCACTGGGGAAGTGATCGTGACCGATTTCGGCGACGCGCCTACATTAGGGAATATCAAAGATCAGCCCTTGACCGATTCCTATGACACATGGATGAATTCGAAACTGGCCAATGAATTGAACTGCCACTGCCCGGCAGTCAAATGTCTAGGCCCGAATGTTCTCGTCAAAAATGCTTACTACCCGAAGGAGGACTTCAGGATCAGGAAGTCAACCATATGAAGAAAAACTCGCCAATCCGGCGAGTTTTTTCAATTTACCTTGGTTGCTGCGAGACTGTAAAGCTGAAGGAAACATGGTCCTGAACCGGTATCCATGCACCGATGCCTTGTGAAGTGATGTTCTTTATCGTAATGGTTCTTTTATTTCCTTTTAGATTCAAATATACTTCCCCATATGTGACCTTGCCTTTTTCATTGACGGCGGAAGCAAAACTGGATAAGTAACCAATCCTATTTGAAGCCACATTATATACTTGATCTTTTTTCGTACCAGCTCCGATGATCGTTTCAAAAGCCAAAGGCAAATTCGTTTTTTCAGTGGCTTTTAGCAGCATCATCTTTTGAACATCCTCAGCCTTTGGAATTTTCGCTGTCAGACCGCCACTCACTGCCTTCTGACTTTCCTGGACATAACGGATCTTATAGGGAACTTCACCGCCGCGATTATCATAGTAATTAGTATTGATCTTTTGGTATTCCCAGTTTGGTGCCGTTTCAGAAGACTCATAATTCAAGGCCCAATGGCCAAGGTAAATGGTTGCCCTGTATCCAAAAGCAAGCGGGGCTTTTGCAATTGCGGATTCATTCAACATTTGGATGAGTTCTGGGTTTTCAATCTTGATATCCGACGAATCGATCAATTGTTTGGCAAGATTACTCGGCTGCAGCATCGGAAGATCCTGGGTCGGGTTCGGATACGTATTCTCCTTTGCAATATTCAATACTGAAGGTGGGATATTCACCTTATTCTGATTTGCTTTGACTTCCGGTATATCAGCTGCAAAACTTACATTCGCCTGAATAAAGGCAATTAGGGCAATCATCGTAATAATAATAGTTCTTTTCATGCTGTCGCACTCCTTTGAGGGGTTCAATCATATTGATTATAGATTTTGTTTTTAGCCAACATTCTATACATTTCATTCCGATTTCAACTTTGTAATGAATTTGTAAAGTTCAGAATATTTACTTTTCTATTCAAATCAGTTATACTTATTTTACATTATAAAAAGGAGGCGAAATCGTTCATACCTATTAAACCTTCAGGAGGTATGCTTATCGAACAATCCATGACACCCTTTTAAAGGATGACAGAAAACGAATTCGCCTATACTTAAATCTGATGTAAAAGGATGGTGTGACACTCTAGAATATTTTCTCAACTTGTTCAAAAGCATGATGAAAAATTTTGGAATAACTTATGAATGGTAATTTACTAATATAGAAATGACTCTGCTAAATCTAACCCGAGCAGAGTCATTTTTATTTTTTCATTTTATAAAAAGAAAGACCTTCCGCATCGGAAGGCCTGCATTCTTATAATAAGTAAAATCCAATTCCCATAATGAAGTAAGCGGCCAATAAGGTAAGCCCTTCAAACCAGTTCGTTTCCCCGTCATTAGAAATCATGATCACCAGAAAGACTGCTGTAACCATTGATATTAGTTCTGGCATTGTGAAAACAAGCGGCATACTCGTTGGATACATTAACGAAATCAATACGAGTACAGGAGCAACGAACATCGCTACTTGAAGCGTGGAACCAACGGCAATCTCCACAGCGACATCCATTTTGTTTTTATAGGCCATAATGACGGCGGAAGCATGCTCTGCCGCGTTACCGACAATCGCTACGATAATGACACCGATGAATAACTCCGACCATCCGAAGGCTTCCCCCACCTCGCTAAACGTATGGACAAGTTTTTCCGATATGTAAGCAACAGCCAATGTAGCGGCAGCAAGTATTATAATTGCCTTTTTCCTGCTCCACTCCGGTACTTCCGCTTCATGATCCTCGAGTTTCTCTGTATGCTGATATACCCCGCGGTGTGTAACCAATTTAAAGAATAATGCAGCAAGATATAATATGATCATTATAATGGAAATTCCGACACTTAACGACATCGTGCTTGATTCACCCATGTTTTGTGTGAATACTTCCGGTATGACGAAGGCCACAATTACTGCAAAAATCAATAGACCGGCATTATGCCTCGCATCGAATACATTAAATTTCTGCCGTTTGTATTTAGTCCCTCCGATAAAGAATGAAAGTCCTGCTACCAACAATAAATTTCCTAAAACGGAACCTGTCAAAGACGCCAGCACGACACCCACTAGCCCCGCCTTTAATGAAAAGATGGATATGATCAATTCTACTGCATTACCAAAGGTTGCATTCAAGAGACCGCCAATCCTTGGTCCCATAACGATCGCTAAGCTTTCAGTGGCCCGGCCCATGAAGCCTGCCAGCGCCACGATTGTTAAGCAATATACTATGAACATGATTACACTCGGCCAATGCAATAATGACCCAATGACAGATAAAGGGACGCCTAACAGGACAAGCCCCAAAAATATTTTATTCACGATACTTCTCCTCACAATCCTGTAGTTCTTTTTATGTAACAAAAACTATCATACATAATCTTCGGGTGATGACAAAGGAAAATTTTATCATCCCCTCTCTTCTTGACAATATTTACCCAAATTTCTATTGCTTAATCCTCTTCCTAAGATGTAACATCAAGAAGGTATACACTTCTTAGGAGACATGATTTTATGAATAATAAATTGCTTTTAAGCGTTTTAATCTTAATTGTCGGCATATCGGGGTTTTCTCAAGGGATGCTTCTGCCGATCATTGCCATCATTTTTGAAAATGAAGGAATTAGCTCATCCCTAAACGGGTTTCATGCAGCCTCCCTTTATATTGGAATTCTATTGATTTCTCCTTTTATGGAAGCCCCACTCCGTAAATACGGCTATAAGCCATTGATATTATTTGGCGGGCTAACGGTCATCGTATCACTTGCCCTATTTCCTGTCTGGAAATCATTCTGGTTTTGGTTCGTACTGCGTTTCTTCATTGGTATCGGCGATCATACACTTCACTTTGCTACACAGACTTGGATCACGGCCATTTCACCAATAGCGAAGCGCGGAAGGAATCTTGCCATTTATGGACTCTTCTTCAGTCTTGGCTTCATGGTTGGCCCGCTGATGACGAAGCTTCTTGAGATCAATCAGTCTTTGCCTTTCATCATCACATCCATACTTAGCCTTCTGGCTTGGTCCACTGTTTTCCTTATTAGAAATGAGCTTCCTGAACAAGATGATTCTGAAAGCACATCATTCCTTGGCACACTCAAAAGGTTTACGAAAGTTAGCCGCATAGCCTGGGTCGCTTTTTTACTTCCGTTTACATTTGGCGTGCTTGAAGCCTCATTGAATAGCAATTTCCCTGTATTCGCTTTGCGCTCCGGAATCGATTTAACCGCAGTATCCATCATCATTCCGGCATTTTCTGCAGGGACTCTGCTTACCCAGATTCCCTTGGGGATGGTCAGTGACCGTTTTGGACGGCGAAAGACCTTGCTGACGATTCTTATATCAGGGTTTGCCATATTCACTCTTGCAGGGATATATTCCTATTCAGTGCTTGGCCTATTCATCTGTTTTATGTTTGGCGGAATGATGGTTGGTTCGACTTTCTCGCTGGGAATCAGTTATATGGCAGATCTTTTACCTAGAAACCTATTGCCTGCCGGGAATTTATTATGCAGTATATTCTTTAGTCTCGGCAGCATTGGCGGTCCATTCTTTGGCGGCCTGGTTATAGAACACATTGATGGAGGAAGTTTTTTCTATATGATAAGTATCATGCTTTTCCTTGTCTTCATATCATTGGCCTTGTTTAAGGAAAAAATGCCTGCTCCCGTTATGTAGTATAATTTTTTATCTTGACTGCTTCTTTTATTATTCAATTTTTCAATAGACTTTATATTGGTTAGAAAATACTTTATATTTTTTACTAGATTAGAATCATTCTTCTTTATTTCTGAATAGGATATGTGGTATTATAATAATAACAAAAGGGACATCACGTTTATAAACCTTTGAAAACATTGCTGTCATCGCAATTACGGTGGCAGCTTTCATATTTTATCCAGAGAAATGACGTTGATTATCTTTCTCAATTAGATATAACACAAATGATAATCTATATCATTTACACAAAAAAAGTGAAGAATGTGGGAGGGAATCTTATGACTACAGATACTAAACATTTAACCCAACCGGCTGCATGCAAAACCACTTGGGTGGAAAAAGCAAAACCTCATCTAGAACTTATTGCTGCATTATTCAGCGGTTTACTTATAGTATTGGGCTGGGCTCTTTCAAAGAATGGAATGGAAACTGCCTCCATAATCATTTACTTGGCCTCTTTCTTGATTGGCGGATATGCCAAGGCGAAAGAAGGCATAGAAGATACGATTGCCGACCGGGAATTGAATGTTGAGATGCTGATGATTTTTGCGGCAATCGGTTCTGCGGTCATCGGATACTGGACGGAAGGCGCCATATTGATTTTCATCTTCGCTTTAAGCGGTGCCCTTGAAACATACACGATGAATAAAAGCCATAAAGAAATTTCGGCACTTATGGACTTACAGCCGGAAGAAGCACTGCGCATCACTAACGGATATGAAGAAACCGTATCCGTTTCACAACTGCATATCGGGGATTTAATTTTAGTGAAACCAGGAGAGAGAGTCCCTTCAGATGGAAAAATCACGGACGGCCGTACCAATATCGATGAGGCCGCCATCACTGGCGAATCCATACCAGTCAGTAAATCATTGGATGATGAAGTATTTGCGGGAACGGTCAATCTCCGAGGAACGATTACCGTGGAAATCACCAAACCGGCAAGTGAAACTTTATTTCAAAAAATAATCACTCTCGTTCAATCCGCACAAAGTGAAAAGTCCCCTTCCCAGCTGTTCATTGAACGGTTTGAAGGAACCTATGTAAAAGTAGTATTGACGGTTGTCGCCCTGATGATGTTCATACCCCATTTCCTATTGGGGTGGAGCTGGACCGAGACATTCTACAGAGCGATGATCCTGCTCGTTGTCGCTTCTCCTTGTGCCCTTGTGGCCTCTATCATGCCAGCTACACTTTCTGCCATTTCAAATGGAGCCCGTCATGGCATTTTATTTAAAGGGGGCATCCATCTTGAGAATCTAGGTAATCTGCAGGCAATTGCTTTAGATAAAACCGGTACATTGACAAAAGGAAAACCAGAGGTAACCGATGTCATTATCCGCGAAGATTTAAACGAAGATGACTTCTTATTTCATATTGCATCTGTTGAAAATTATTCGAATCACCCTTTGGCAACATCGATCGTACGTTATGCCAAATCGAAATTGCAAAAGGATATCATTAAACCAAATAACATGGAAGATATCTCAGGTAATGGGGTTCAAGCCTATATCAATGGCGTGCTTTGGCAAGTCGGAAAGGCTGATTTCGTCGGTCGCAGTGAAGCAGAACGATTCCAAAATGGCATTGCACTGACATTGGCTGAACAAGGCAAGACAATCGTTTATGCAAAAGATGATCAAGGAATTGCAGGCATACTCACTTTGAAAGATGTCGTGCGTGAAGAAACCGTTACAGCCATCGAAGCCTTGAAAAATGAGGGCATCCATACCGTCATGCTTACAGGGGATGGGGAAAAAACGGCTAAAGCGATTGCTTCGGAGAGCCATATAGATGCATACATTGCCGAATGTCTACCTGAAACCAAAGTGACTGAAGTGAAAAAGCTGAAAGAACATTTTGGCACTGTAGCAATGGTTGGGGATGGCATTAATGATGCACCTGCACTTGCAACAGCATCTGTTGGAATTGCAATGGGTGAAGGCACGGATGTTGCCTTGGAGACAGCGGATGTCGTTCTGATGAAGAATGATCTGCCACGCATTGCGGAAGCAGTCAAATTATCCAAGAAGATGAATCGAATCATCAAACAAAACGTCATCTTTTCAATTTCGGTCATCATGATCCTGATAGCATCCAATTTCCTTCAATTTCTAGACCTCCCATATGGCGTCATTGGCCATGAAGGAAGTACAATTCTCGTTATACTGAACAGCTTAAGACTTTTGAGAAACTAAACATGAAAAAGGAGCCTTCCAAGGCTCCCTTTTTTTATGTTTATTTCATTTAGTGATATCCGTTCTTACCGTTTGCAGAACCTGAAGTTTTATGGTTCGAACCTTTATTTTTCCCTTTTTGCTTTGTGCTGCCATCCTTTTTACTCATGAAAGAACTCCTCCTCTTCTAAAGTTGTCATTTCTTGAATAGTATCCGCAGCATGATAATCCGCTATTACGGAAACTCCAGGAAGATCATCCACATTCCGGTTTTTTCTTTTCACTAATGAGCGCATTTATTTCCCCACCCATTATGATTATGAGCCCCGACAAATAAAACCAGACCATTAATACGATGATTCCTCCAAGACTTCCATATGTTGCTGAATAATTAGCGAAGTTCTCCACATAAAATGAAAACAAAAAGGAAGCGAGACTCCATCCTGCCGTTGCAAAGATAGCACCAGGCAGTACGGTTATGCACTTCAGCTTTATGTTCGGCGCAATCCAATAAAGGATGGTGAACACAATTAAAAATACAAGCGTACTGATCACCCATCGAAGTTGGTTCCAAATCGTAAGAAATTCATCGGATTGTCCAATTTCGGCAAATAAAAACACTCCGATCTGTTTTCCGAATACCGGCAGCAATAAAACGACAATAAAAACAAAAATCATCGCTAAAGTGAGAAGAATCGACATTCCCCGGGAAATAAAGAAAGTTCGACTTTCTTTTACACCGTATGCATGGTTAAATGCTTTAATGATTGCATTCATCCCATTCGATGCCGACCATATCGTTCCGATGACACCAAACGACAATAAAGTCCCATTCGCTTCCATCACTTCCGATAGGTTAGCCTCAATGATTCTCATCGAATCGTCAGGCGCATATGTACGAACGGTATTTAATATATCTTCTTGGGAAAATGGCAGATAGGCCAATAAAGTGAATAAAAAAATAAGTAATGGAAACAGGGAAAGTAAAAAGAAATAAGACAGTTGTGCGGCAAGACCAGACACATCATCGACCTGCAACCGTTTTATGAAAGCCTTGAAGAATGAGCCTTTCAGCCATTCTTTTTTATTGGCCATACCTCCACCCCATTTTCTAATTTAAGGAAATCCGTTCATGGTGACTTGAAGTTGTCCCTTCTTCCTCTCCAGCAAAAACTTCCTTCGTCTCCATCACCACTTGGGCAACTTGTGAAGGAATGTCTTTCATTTCCTCCACCTTTTGGGAAATGAAGGAGACATCATCGGAAATTTTTTCAACAGTGGAACGGACCTTAGATGATGTTTCACGTACTTGTGTAAGCACCCCGTTGGGATTCTTTATGAATTCTTTCATATTACCCATGCAGCTTTTACTATTTTCCAATACAGAATAACGCGTATCCTTATCAAAAAGGCTTATCGCTGCCCCAGCCAACGCCCCAATAAAGACCGCTTGCATAAATTTGCTTTTCTTGGCACACTTATATTCTTCACGAATGTTGCTCATATATTCTCCTCCTAGTCATATATTAGTTGATGTATAATAGTAGTAGCTATCTCCATTATACAATGTTTAAATATTTTTTTTCCTATCTTTTCCCAAACTCTCTCACTTTAAAACGTGAAGATGACCAAGTATATCGGGAATCAAGCTTCGTTTTCCACCCGAATATTCATTGACTTCTCAAGGTAATCATGCAAAGATGAAAATATTTAGGAACGTATGAAAGGATGAAGGAAATGGATTTAACGCAAAACACAGCCGAAAGTGTCGAGTTTATGATTGAAGCAATCAAGGATAAATTAAAAGTTATGAACTTCGGTGCAATCAAATCGACCCATTTTGATATTGAGATGTACGAAGAACTGCACGATATTTATACAATGGTGATGAAAAAAACGAATTTCAGTGTCCGTGAAATGGAAGCTATCGCTGAAGAACTTGGAAGACTGCGTAATAAGTAACATTCAAATCCTCCCATTCCGGTGAGGATTTTTTTCATTTTTTAAAAAATCCTGCTACATTTGATATAGAATTTGAAAACCGACAGGAGTTGTAAGCATGGTAGAAAGAAGAACGCCCATCAGTATTGCAGAAGCAGTGGAAAAAGTGATGAAGCATAAATTAACAGGACATACGGAACTGATCCCCCTTGAGGAAAGCCACGACCGTTTTTTGGCTCAAGATATTGTAGCTACAAATGATGTTCCGCATTTTAACCGCTCGCCATATGATGGATTCGCCCTTAGGTCCAAGGATACCGCAGAAGGTTCCATAAATACCCCTCTCGAGTTCGAAGTGGTTGAAGAGTTGGCTGCGGGTATGGTATCGAATATTCCTGTTCAAAAAAATCAAGCGGCAAGAATCATGACTGGAGCTCAGATGCCAGCTGAGTGTGATGCAGTAATCATGCTCGAGCTTACGAAGGAATTCGAAAAGGACGGAAAGAAGTACATATCATTTAAACGCTCTCTTAAGGAAGGCGAAAACGTTTCTTTTCAAGGTGAGGATGCAAAGAAAGGCGATGTTCTTGTGAAAAAAGGAACAGCGATCAATCCAGGGATCATCGGCTTGCTCGCAACATTCGGTTATGCAGAAGTGCCAGTTGCCACTAAGCCTGTCGTTGGATTATTCGCTACGGGGTCTGAACTTCTTGATGTTAATGAACCGTTGCAGCCCGGCAAAATTCGCAACAGCAATTCACATGCGATCTCCGCCCAAATTCGGAGGGCAGGAGGGGAAGTCCGTTTCTATGGAAAGCTTAAGGATGAATTCGAATTAAGCTACGAAGCCATTTCCAATGCCTTGGAGGAAGTGGATCTGCTCATTACGACAGGAGGAGTTTCTGTCGGTGATTTTGATCTTCTCCCGGATATTTATCAAAAAATTGGCGCTGATGTCTTATTCAACAAAGTGGCCATGCGCCCCGGAAGCGTGACGACCGTAGCCGTATATAATAACAAATATTTATTCGGTTTATCCGGCAATCCATCCGCCAGTTATGTCGGCTTTGAACTATTTGCAAGACCGATCATCCGCACCATGCTGTTTTCGGAGCATCCGCATTTACGAAAAGAGACGGCACAATTGGCAGAAGACTTCTTAAAACCCAATCCATTTTCACGTCTGCTTCGGACCCGATTATTTTACGAATCCGGCCAGCTGAAGGTAACTCCTAGCGGTGTGGATAAATCCAATATTACTACAAGCTTGGCAGGTGCCAATTCACTGACAGTCTTACCTGGGGGGACACGTGGTTTCCAAACTGGGGATTTTGTGGACATCCTGCTTCTCGATGACCAAGAAGGATGCCAATGGCCTTGGTAAAGCCATTTATTTTCCAGGTTGTTGGTTACCAAAATAGAGGAAAAACGACCTTCATAACGAATATAATCAAAAAGCTTCGCGAAGAAAAATTAGAGACAGCCGTTTTAAAACATCATGGACATGGCGGAAAACCAGATGTCACAGCCACGAAGGATTCTAATAAACACTTTCATGCAGGCGCGGCCGCATCACTTGTTGAAGGAGATGGCACAATCGAGCTGCTCGGCAATTTCAAGGGTAAAGCCCCTATCACTGAGCTCGTTCAATTACTGTGCCTATTTCTCCCTGATGTGATTTTAATTGAAGGTTATAAGCAAGAGGACTTTCCTAAGGCCATTTTAATCAAAGAAGAAAGTGACCTCCTGTTATTGGAACGGCTTACTAATGTCAAAGCAGCTGTGGCTTGGCCCGAATGTCTGGAACGAACAAGGAGTCATGCTTCAGTACCCGTCTTCCCTTTGGATTCGGATCAATTCATTACATGGTTTTTAGAACAAATATGAAGGAGGGCACAATGTTCATACAATTTCCCATAGAAAAACGCCGCAAGATGATCGAAAGCATCCAAGAATATGTGTATCAGGAACATGGCAAGGAAATCGGTGAAATCGCTGCTGAAAATCATTTGCAGTTCATTTTTGAAAATATTGCTCCCTTTATTTATAATGAAGGTATTAAAGATGCTCAAAAAGTCATTGAGGACAGATTAGGAAATATTGAAGAAGATTTGTATTCATTGGAACGTCCCATCGATTAAAATGAAAAACAGCATCATGACCGATGCTGTTTTTTATGTTCATTGTTCGGTCAAAATAAGCGGACCGTTTTTCGTAATGGCAATTGTATGCTCATATTGTGCCGAGTATTTCCCATCTGCAGTGGATGCCGTCCATCCATTCGGATCTCGGCTTGCTTTATATGTACCTACGTTTACCATTGGCTCGATGGTGAATACCATGCCTTCCTTAAGACGCGGACCTTTATTCGGCAGTCCATAATGCGGAACCTGCGGCTCTTCATGAATGACATTTCCTATCCCGTGTCCGATGAAATCACGAACGACAGAGAAGCCTTCCGCTTCGACATAAGATTGTATGGCATGACCTATATCTCCAATCCGATTGCCTTCCACACATACTTCAATCGCCTTATATAAAGATTCCTTCGTCACATTCACTAAATGTTCGGTTTCCTTTGAAACCTTACCGACCGTATACGTCCAAGCAGAGTCAGCAAGGGCCCCGTTATGATTGACAACCATATCAATCGTTACGATATCTCCGTTTTTCAAAGGGGTCTTACGAGGGAAACCATGACAAATTTCTTCATTTATGCTGGCACATGTCGCATACTCATACCCTTTGTAACCCTTTTGTTCCGGCTTCGCACCATGCTTTTTTAAGAATCCTTCAACAAATTCTTCTATTTCCCATGTTGTCACCCCAGGAACAATCATCTTTGCAATCTCCCTATGACAAGCTGCCAAAATTTTTCCCGATTCATGCATCGCTTGAATTTCACGTGCAGATTTTAATACGATCAATCGTGACACTTCCTTTGTAATTGGTCTCTCCTTTTATTTTACTGCAAAGATTGAAGTATATGAATCCTTTAAAATGAAAAATCCCGGCAGCTGCCGGGATTTTTCATTATTTCAATAGATTGAGCGATTCCCGGTTAAATGCCGGAAGGTCTTCAGGTGTCCTGCTGGTTACAAGCTGGTTGCCGCAAACCACAACCTCTTTGTCCAAATATGTGGCACCTGCATACTCCATATCGACTTTAATAGATGTATATCCTGTTGCGTGGCGCCCTTCAAGTGTTTTGGCCGTAATCAGCAACTGTGGTCCATGACAGATTGCAAATACTGGTTTTTTATCATCCATGAACGATTTGGCGAAAGTTACGAAGCGTTCGTCAGCACGCAGTTGATCAGGGGAAAAACCGCCGGGGATGAATAGTGCATCGAAATTTTCCGGTTTCACCGAGTCGATGCTTTCATCAATCTCCACTTCTACCTCCCCTTGTTTCCCTTTAACCGTTTTCCCTTTTACCATTTCAATCGTCGTTACCTTATGGCCTGCTTCCTCGAATGCTTTTGCCGGTTCACTATACTCCGAGTCCTCAAACATATTCGTTACAACACATGCGATATTTTTACCCATAATCATTCATCTCCTCAATTTTTATCGAATGAACCTACTTTGTACTTTATTTATGTTCCCTCTGCCACCATAAATAAAACACATAATTAATGGTTGTCCCTTTTGTTTATGAGTAATATTTCGAGGTATTTCCGCCATCCCTTCGGCGGTCGCTGTCCACCTTTTTTAATATCGGAAAAAAGATAATGGCAGCCTTTTGATCAATGTTTAGGATACTGGCCAACTACATGTATCGCATTGATGATTCTTTTATTGATCCATTTCCTGTTTTCTTCTGTATTCAAATTTCCAAATATTCTTTTCCGCCTTTCTTCCGTTGTTACATAATAATTAGGCAGGTTATTCAATGATAATGTGATGATGTCATTCTTACATTTCCTGCACGAACAAAATGTTTGGTATTCCATACCAGTCATTAATACATGCACCCATGTCACAACGATTTCTTCCATCACATTCTTATATTCTCTTTCCATATATTCTCCTTCAAAAAGAAAAACCCGTCCATTCCTGACAGGTTTTCACTCATTTATCGCTGTCCGTGGAACAATTAGAATTTCAACCCTCCGGTTTTTCGCCCTTCCTTTTTTCGTTTCATTAGAAGTAACCGGCTTGAATTCCCCATGTCCTTTAGCACTGAACATTTCGGGATCCAACTTTTTATTTTCTAAGAGAAGTTTCATAAAATTCACGGATCGCATCACGCTTAAATCCCAGTTGGATTCATATTGGTAATTTTTAATCGGAATATTATCGGTATGCCCGCTTACGATAATGTTTCTGGGTAAGTCCATGACCAATAAATCCGAGATTTCCTTAGCGATTTTTCGGTTTTCACGTCTCACCTCTGCCACCCCCGATTCGAACAGCACGTTTTCCCTAATTGAAATCAACATTCCTTCATCAGTAAGGTTCGTTCCCAATTTATCCGTTAAATCATTCTTTTTTATGTAGGCATTCACACGCTTCTGAACCTCCATAAGTTCTTCTTGTTCGTTTTTCCCAAGCTTCTCAAGTTCTTCTGCACCTGTTCTCTGTTCTGGTGACGTCGGCTCATTGCTGGGGGAATCACTTGGGAAATCCATAAAACCCGTTCCGCTTGTAAAAACCTGATTAAATACATTGGACAATTGCTGGAACCTTATTGCATCAACCGAACTTGAAGCGAACAAGACGATAAAGAGCGCGAGAAGCAACGTTAAGATATCGGCGTAGGGAACCAGCCATGATTCATCGATATGCTCCTCATGCCTTTGTTTCTTTTTGCGCCTAGCCATCTTCTCTCACATCGCCTTCCAACCACTTCTTACGATCTCCAGCAGGCAAATAGGATGTTAATTTCTGTTCAATCGTTCTTGGCGCTTCCCCTTCGATGATCGATAAAATACCTTCGATCATCATTTCTTTGATTCGGACTTCCTGCTGCGATTTCCGTTTGAGCTTATTGGCAAATGGATGCCATAACACATACCCCGTGTAAATCCCCATCAAGGTTGCGACGAAAGCGGCTGATATGGCATGTCCCAATGCCTCGGTGTCAGCCATATTCCCCAATGCAGCAATCAGCCCGATTACCGCACCCAATACGCCAAGAGTCGGTGCGTATGTACCGGCTTGACTGAAAATCGCTGCCGCGCTTAAATGACGTTCTTCCATCGCGTCTATTTCCTCCGCTAAAATATCACGAATATAATCGGCACTCTGACCTTCGACTGCAAGATTCAAGCCATTTTTCAAAAAGGCATTATCCACTTGATCCGAAATGCTTTCCAATGCCAGCAAGCCTTCTTTCCTGGCAATGACCGCCCATTCCGAAAAGGTCTTTATTAAATCTTCAGGCTTTGTCAATTTTTGTTCAAAGAATAAAATCTTGAATATTTTTGGTAGTCTTTTTAATTCCGACAAAGGGAAAGCCGTTACGACAGCAGCTACCGTCCCTACAATAATGATCAAAATAGCTGCCGGGTTAATCAACGCCGTTACACTAACGCCTTTCAACACCATTCCTACCAAGATGGCCACAATACCGAGAACTACGCCCAAAACTGATGTTATATCCATAATACTCACCCATTCATTTAAAGTCTCATCTCCTCCTTATATCGGATGAACTTCAAAAAAAGTGAGGATTATTTTATTATTCGGATTCAATTTTCAATATATCATCACAAAAGCTACCAGCTTTGGCGCCTACATGAGCTTATTCAACAGCACATTTCAATGGTTCTGGTACAATATTCTTTCGAGAATGGAATTTCAAGCATGTTCCGTTCGTACTTTTATCATAACGTCCGGAATATGCGCGTTTACTCGTAAGTTTCAGCGGTTTACTCGTGAATTCCGCATAACGCCTGGCATTTATTCTTTTCACACTTCAGTATTTCCGAAAAGAAAAAAGGGACAAAGCCTGTTAACTTTGTCCCTGTTCTTGTTTTCCCTTGCTTCTTCCAACCAGCCATTTTATGATGGGTGACAGGAAAAATAAAATGAATAAAATCCTGAATAAATGAAAGCTTGTTACAACGGATAAATCTACATGCACAGACATGGCTGTGACTGCCATTTCGGCGACGCCGCCTGGCGCCATGCTCAAAAATAATTCGTTCGCCTGTAATGATAGGATCGGGGCAAACTGAATGGAAAGATAATAGCAAAATCCAATCAATAGGACATTACTGACGAATACGGCCCCGAACATCTTTCTGAAAAGTCGGGGATTATCAACCTTCAGTGTGTAGCCTAAATGTGCGCCGATCAACAATTGCGACAAATTCAACCAAAAGTCAGGAATCTGCGGGGCACCTGGGCCTGCTAAATTGAAAAGTGCTGCGGCCATGAGAGGTCCTAGCAAAAAAGGCAGCGGAAAATTCGCCTTCTTTGTGATGAAGATGAATAATAGCAAGGTTAACAACATCATGATGGCTAATTTCCCATCATATTCAAATAAGAAAAACGGCCGCTCCGATACGGCCATTACCGCACCTGATTCAACTGACATTACATGAGTCACAATCCAAGGAACAATGGATATCACCAGGATGACCCGCAGTGTTTGCATGAAACCCACTACCGTTTCATCACTATCCTTCATTTCCTCACTTAAGACCACCATCTGCGAAAGACCTCCAGGAAAACTTCCAAGCATGGATGTGCCCAAGGATAAGTTCATCCGTTTCCCGACAAACCAGCCAGTCAACACTGTAAATGAAATGATTGCGATTGTCGTAAAAAGCATAACAGGCAGATATTCAATCATCTCATTCAACGATTGTTTCGTGAATGAACTGCCCAGTTGTAAACCTAGAATGACCAATCCAGTACTTCTAAAGGTTTTAGACCAAAACAAGTACTTCCTTAACTTCATTTTCGCGATCATCACGACGAATAATGGTCCAAGCATCCATGGCAGGTATATTCCAAGGCTATCAAACGCATAACCACCCAGGAAGGCTAGAAAGGCTGTAAAGATGACTCTAAAACTCTTACTCTCGATTAAATTTGCACTCACAAAATTACCTTCTTTATCTAAGCGGATTTTCATCTATATCTTAACATAAAATAAGCTGATTCAAAGCGGCCACCCATGCTTGTTTTCGACTGATGCGAGGTGCGCTATGTGAAATATATTAAAAACGGTACATATGAGGGGTCACTATTACAATAGCAGAATGTTGGCGCCATCAGCCTTTCCGCCATCAGTGGATTGGTTACAATTGGACATTTGCCGTTATCCACTCGCTTGCCATCACCAATGCATTTTTATATTTAGATCATTTTTTCGCTCTCTGAAAAGAAACGGCATGGCAATTCCACCATTTACTAGATTTCCCACCCCCACAAACTCGCAATAAAAGGTAGAATGAGTATATAGGGGGTCAAACTCTTATGGAGGGGTGACTAAATGTTATCAAATACAGAAATAGGCATTGACTTAGGGACTGCAAATACGCTAGTTTACAGTAAAAATAAAGGAATCGTATTTAATGAGCCATCTGTGGTGGCCATTGATATAGAGACTAATAAAGTATTGGCAGTCGGTGTGGATGCAAAAAACATGATCGGGAAAACACCCGGAAATATCGTGGCAATCCGTCCGCTTAAGGATGGTGTCATTGCGGATTTTAATGTAACCGCGCAAATGCTTCGGGAAATCATGAAAAAAGCAAGTAAGGCCCTAGGTTTATCGATTCGCAAACCTAGTGTAGTGGTCTGTACACCATCAGGTTCCACGTCGGTTGAGAGAAGGGCCATTCAGGATGCAGTCAAAAGCTGCGGAGCGAAACAGGTCCACCTGATTGAGGAACCAGTAGCAGCTGCTATAGGTGCGGGCCTGCCTGTCGAAGAGCCTATTGCCAATGTCATCGTTGATATCGGCGGCGGAACGACTGAGGTCGCGATCATCTCTTATGGCGGCGTCGTTTCTTGCAATTCAATCAGAATTGGCGGAGATCAATTGGATGAAGATATCAGCCAATATGTTAGAAAAAAACATAATGTGCTGATTGGGGAAAGAACAGCCGAGGAAATAAAAAAAGAAATCGGCTACGCACTCGTTAAACATTCCGAGATCAGCATGGAAGTCAGGGGCCGCGATCTTGTAACGGGTCTTCCAAAGCCGATTACAATATCATCCACTGACGTCCAGGAAGCTATTCAGGAATCGCTTCTTCATATACTGGAAGCAATCAGGGCCACTTTGGAAGATTGTCCTCCTGAATTGAGCGGGGATATCGTCGATCAAGGTGTCATCTTATCCGGCGGGGGTGCACTTCTCAACGGGATACAAGAATGGCTGACGAATGAAATTGTCGTCCCAGTCCAACTTGCAGATAACCCGCTTGAATCAGTTGCCATCGGAACCGGGCTTTCACTTGAGGTCATTCACAAACTACAAAAAGCCGTGTACTAAAAAGATGAGGAAACCCCAACTTGGGGTTTCTTTTTTTTATCATTCCAGGCTGATATTCTCGATGATGCAAACAGTAATCTCCACATTAAATAACTTCCCTGAAATAATTTACCTCGTTTGAGCAGAGAATAAGGAAAAGGTTTTTTTACGTTCGATAGCATGCATTACTGTTTGGATAGAAATCACCTCAAGACTAAATGTATGCAACGTTACATAACTTGTGTTATAATGTAATTATGTTACATTAGCAAGAGGAGAAGATTTATGGAATATGTAGAAGCCTTTAAGGATATCAATCAAATCAGCAAAATAAAAACATACCTACGCGCTCACTCCAGTCGGGATTATTTATTGTTTGTACTCGGCATCAATACAGGTATGAAGATAAATGAAATGCTTGAAATCACCGTGGCCAGTGTTCTGGATGAAACGGGCAAAATCAAGGAGTTCTATGAACAACGGACGGAAAATGACGAAGTCAATCAAATTTATTTGAACCTGAAAGTCCGTACCGCGTTACAAGAATACCTTAAAGGCTCTAAGGTTATCGAAGGTCAATTTTTATTTCTTTCCCCTAAGACAAAAAAGCCGATAACACGTCAACAGGCGCACCGAATCATCCATGATGCTGTGGAAGGTGCAGGGCTGACAGGAAAATTCGGAGCAAGTTCGATGCGTAAAACTTTTGGCTACCATGCCTATAAGCAAGGAGTTTCACTGGCCTTGATACAGAAGCATTACCATCATTCCAGTCCATCGGAGACATTAAAGTACATCGGCATATCCAAGGAGAAGAAATTCAAGACGAATATTGACGTTAACTTATAAACATCCTGCTATCTTCTATTTAACTCTAACCAACATTTTAAGGAGGAATTCCAGTGAGAATTAGAGAAAGTGAACTTCCTGGTATTGGCCAAAAATTCGAAATCATAACGAGAAATGATGAAAAGTTAGTAATCGTCATTCACGATGACGGCCGTCGGGAATTATACCATTTTGATAATGAACATGAGGACGTCATATCGAGCATCACCCTTAACGATCAGGAATCCCGGCAAATGGCTTCCATCATAGGTGGCATGGTTTATAAACCACAAGCACTTGAAACAATTGAAATGTCTTTGGGTGACTTGGTGATTGAATGGTTCAAAGTCGAACCAGGTTCAAAGGCCATCAATCAAACGATCGGTTCGATTGATATCAGGAGTAATTATAACGTGACCGTCATCGCCCATTCTAAAAAAGGAAAAAAACAATTGAGTAATCCTGGTCCTGACTCCATCATTGAAACAGGCGACACTCTTGTGATATCCGGTGAAAGAAAAGATATCCGTAACCTGACAAGAGAATTATTGACTTACGAAAGGAGTGACTAAGCTCATATGGACCATTTAGTCTTTGAAGTGGGTACTGCCCTACTTCTAGTGGCATTAGCCGCTCTCGTAGCAGGTAAATTCAAAATATCAAATGTTCCACTATTAATTATCATCGGGATGCTCGTTGGCCCCCATGCCCCGCACGTCGGATTAATTGACCTGCGTTTCATTGAAAGTGATGAAATCATAGCCTTCCTCGGTCGTGTCGGTATTTTATTCCTTCTGTTTTACCTAGGGCTTGAATTTTCCGTGAAAAAGCTCATGAAGTCCGGGAAAAATATCGTGACAGGCGGAACCTATTACATTTTAATTAACGTGGGAATGGCCTTGCTGTACGGTTTCCTGCTCGGACTCCCATTAAAAGAGGTGCTGATACTAACAGGGATTATCAGCTTTTCATCAAGTGCCATTGTGGCAAAGGTACTTGTGGACCTTAAAAGGACCGGTAATAATGAAACGGAGCTAATCCTTGGTATTATCATGTTTGAAGATATCTTCCTCGCTGTTTATTTATCAGTCGTATCCGGATTGGTATTAAGCTCTTCTGGTTCCGTTTGGGGAACATTACTTTCTACATTTATCGCAATTGGGTATATGCTGATATTCTTCGTTATTGCCCGGAAGGCTTCTGGGGTATTGAATAAATTATTCAATATAACCTCAGATGAGATATTTATCATTGTCGTGTTCGCGTTACTATTCTTCATTGCAGGTTTCTCGGAGACGATTCATGTTGCAGAAGCCATTGGTGCATTATTGCTCGGCCTAGTCTTTTCGGAAACGGAACATAGCGACAGGATTGAAAAACTTGTCATTCCCTTTAGAGACTTCTTCGGGGCCATATTCTTCTTCAGTTTTGGCTTGAGTATCGATCCGACGACCCTTGGGGGAGCAGTCTGGATGGTTCTTGGAGCAGTCATCATCACCATAATCGGTAACTTTGCAGCTGGAATGATTGCCGGACGCAAATCCGGTTTATCTCACAGAGCTTCCGCAAACATCGGTTTAACAATCGTTTCACGCGGCGAATTCTCCATCATTTTAGCCAACTTAGGCATTGCAGGCGGTTTAATGCCTATACTCACCCCGTTTGCTGCATTATATGTGTTGACCTTAGCGATTCTTGGACCTATCCTGACCAAGGAATCCAAACACATTTATAATATCCTAAATAAAGTCTTCAAATGGACCCCTCCGAAGGTCCAAAAGGAACAGGGAAAAGAAGTGCAATAGAGCAAAAAGGCCAGACAAGATGTCTGGCCTTTTTGCTGTTTACCTTCCATAACATGCTATCATAATTATTATACTTGTTATAAAAAAGGCATAAAATAACCTAGTAGTAGTGTTTGGCCATAGGCTTGAAGTATCAACAGCACCTATTTACAGTTAATTGTAAAACCTTCCAAAAAAGAGTGTCATAAAAATAGGCTAAGGTTGATCATCCTTGGATTGCCATTTCTTCAGCTCCATCATTTTCGATTTTGCACTTTACTGGTGCATTTAAAATAGATTTTCCTCTCCCCAAATTTGTTTTTGGTTATTATGAGGTTATGTCATTATCACAGCTTCCACTAGTGCGTCGATTAGAACTTTCAATTTCTTTTGTTTTGAGGATTAACTTACATGACCAGAGGGAAAAGAAGAGATAACCTAAGTAACTATTCAGGAGTGATGCCCCGATGAATAAGTCGATAAAATTTTCAAAGAAACTGATTAAAGAAATAAAGGAAGATCGTGTAACCGGGCTGGCGGCAGAACAAGCTTATTACTATTTACTGGCACTATTTCCTTTGCTCATTTTACTTCTGTCCATATTACCTTATCTGAACATCGATATTCAGACAGCCCTTGACACGATAAAAACCTTCATGCCTGCGGAAACGATGGATGTCATCGAGAAAAATATCATCAACATATTATCTGAACGGAACGGCGGCTTACTGACTTTTGGTTTCCTTGGGACCATTTGGTCGGCTTCCAACGGAATGAATGCGTTCATCCATTCCATGAATATCGCCTATGATGTAGAAGAAACAAGGAACTTCATCAAAGCCCGCATCATTTCCATTGTATTGACATTAGGCCTGGTTGTAGCATTCATCGTCATGTTGGGTCTTCCCGTCTTCGGAAAAGTCATCATCGATTTATTACAGCAGGTCATTCCGATCCCTGAAGAAACGCAAATATTATTCAGCTTATTACGGTGGGTCATCGCGGTTGTGGTCATCTCACTTGTCCTGGCCTTTTTATATCGCTTTGCACCGAATAAAAGTTTTCCCATTAAACATGTCATCCCAGGGGCAGTGACCGCAACTGTACTTTGGCTGGGAATATCACTTGGATTTTCATTCTATGTCAGTAACTTTGCCAACTACTCTTCCACTTACGGCAGTTTGGGAGGCGTGATCATCTTGATGCTATGGCTGTATTTGAGTGGTCTGATTTTTGTGATCGGCGGAGAAATCAATGCAATTCTACATCGCCAAAATTCAATTCCGAAAAAACGGTCCCGCACGATCGTTCATCCTGTCCCGCTTAAAAGGTAAAGCATGAATGACAATGGAAGATTGAAAAGCGGCTGTCCCATTCGGACAGCCGCTTTCTTATTCAACCTTTATTGACGAACTCTTCATACCTTTCATCATGGGCCAGCCATGCAGCGTGTTTCCGCTTCATGTATTTTTCCGCTTCCGCAAAAGAATCGAATGTTTTTTTCTGTTGTTTTCCGTTGATTTCAACAATCCATTCCTCTTCTTCATCTTCATAGATGAATATGTCCTGTTTGTCTCTCGTTGAATATAGGCAACCCTCTGGTGACTCCTTTACATTCAATTGATTCTTATGTGCGTCTCGTTTAAGGGGCTCAGCATGGAAGGTCTTTTCGACATATTGGCTATATGCCTTTTCGGACATGGTGCAACCGGCGGCTTTTTGGTGACCGCCCCCATCGTACTTGCCGGCAACCTCAGAAACATCTATATCATCGTGGATTGTCCGGAAGCTGATTCTCTTACTTCCTACCATCAGAATGGCTATATAATCCAGATGCGAGAACTCTTTCGACAGTTCATTACCCAATTCCGAGTGGTATGACTCTGCATGGACCACACCAGCTGTATGGGGACCGACCGTAGCCTGATAGACTTCTCTTTTTTTCCTGTTTATGTACCGATCTACTCGACTCTCTTCAACATTAAGAAGGGTTTGCTCCACTTCGTCAAAAGTAAAGCTTTCAGCCGTGGACAGCTTATTTGCGATTTTCATTTCGAATTCCTCTATCGGAATCATGAAAAACAGGTCATTCAATCGTTTTGCCGTTGTATTTTTATTGACTTCCCATTCCCAAGTATCGTATTGACGAACCAATTCAACGAATTCAGCGACAATGCTTGAGGGTTCCAGCAATTTATTATCAACTGCGTACTGATAGAATAGAGATGTCGCTGCCGTCTGTTTACCATCTTCTTGTTCGACAGTTACAGATGCCCAATCATGTTCGTTCAAATGCAGTGCTGACTTATGATGATCAATCAGCAGTGCCTTGCCTCCATCTTCCACAAACTGAGTAATCATTTTCTCGTTATCTTCATCAACCGATAGATCAGTTACAATCAATGTATCTTCAATCTTAGCCTGCTCAAGAAATGCTCCTACATTCTGGTTAAGGCGCCCAATTGAATTATAACTAACCACTACTTCTTCTCCGAATGCCAGCTTAGCTACAATGCCGCAGCCGACTCCATCTAAATCATTATGTGTAAAGAGATGGTACACACAAACCCCTCCTAATAACTAATAAAATTACTTTTCCCTAAAGTCATGAATTTCAATTGCAATCTTTACAATTGTAGCATAATCATATCCGCATATTTTATCATGCTTCCATTACGTGATGCTTTTGTTCGTTTTTTTTTTTGAAATTTCCTAATGGTTCTTTATTTTCCATGATTTATACCTAAAAATACATTACTCTGAAATCGAGGTATTTCCAACGGACAATTAAAAAAAGCCACAGGAATGTTATTCCCTGCGGCTTCCTTATGTGAAATCATTGTTCTATTAATTTTCCAAGGTTAGCCATTTCAATGGCGCTAACCGCAGCTTCATATCCTTTATTACCTGATTTTGTTCCTGCACGTTCAATGGCTTGTTCAATATTCTCAGTTGTCAGCAAACCGAAGATAACCGGTACACCTGTTTCCAATGAAACGGAAGCCATGCCTTTAGCTGCTTCGTTGCAGACATAATCATAATGTGAAGTGGCACCTCTGATTACCGTTCCAAGACCGATTACAGCATCATATTTACCTGTATTCACAAGCTTCTTAGCTATTAACGGAAGTTCAAAAGCACCCGGGACCCACGCGATGTCAACATCATTCTCATCAACGCCATGACGCTTAAGGCCATCCAATGCCCCTCCTAAAAGCTTGCTAGTTATAAACTCATTAAATCTTCCTACCACGATTCCGACTTTCAATCCTGATCCGATTAATTGTGCTTCAATAGTTTTCCCCATGTCCAATTCCTCCTAATTTTAAAAAACAATATCATTTTTTTCACGTTAAGATTTAATTTCTAATAATCATTCAAGCTTTAGGAATGTTCAGTTCAAGTTCCTGTTTCCCAATTGAATCATTTTGTTCAAGATACCGAATCAAATCGGCTATCGTAATGAATTTCAGGTTAAATTTATCAGCGATGACTTCTAAATCGGATACGCGGGCCATTGATCCATCTTCATTCATGATTTCACAAATGACACCAGCTGGAGCGGCACCGCATAACTTCGCCAAGTCCACCGATGCCTCCGTATGTCCTGCCCTTCTTAATACGCCGCCTTTTTTAGCGACTATCGGAAAAGTGTGACCAGGCCTTTGGAAATCTTCAGCGACAGAATCTTCATTTAGAAGTTCAAGGATGGTCAAGGACCGTTCAAAAGCACTGATTCCTGTAGAGGTGCTTTTATGATCGACACTTACCGTAAAAGCAGTGCCATGATGATCGGTATTTTCACCTACCATAGGATGCAGCTTCAATTTCGCTGCCAGTTCTTCAGTGATGGTGGTACAAATCAAACCACGTCCATGGGTCGCCATGAAATTAATCGCTTCCGGTGTCGCCCTTTCGGCCAACACTACAAAATCCCCTTCATTTTCACGGTCTTCATCATCGGATACGATTACTACCTTGCCAGCCTTCAAATCTTCTATTGCCTCTTCTATTGTATGGAACATCATTACACCGCCCTTTTATTAGAATCCATGCTCTGCCAAAAACTCTAAATTCAGTCCTGGTTTCGGATTGCCATTTTTCATTTGATGTATTATATATTTCCCTATCATGTCGTTTTCGATGTTAACGATATCGCCAGCCGCTTTTTGTCCCAATATGGTGTCCTGATGAGTCAATGGAATCAGTGATACAGTCAAAAGGTTCCTTTCGATCCCAAATATCGTCAAGCTTGTTCCATCAATGGCCACGGAACCTTTTGGAATGCAGAAGGTACTAAGCCCTTCATCCAATTGGATTACATAATATACGGCATTTTCTTTCCGTTCTTTTTTTATGATCGTTCCGGTTCCGTCGATATGACCTGAAACAAAATGACCTCCAAACCTCCCCTGTGCACTCATTGCTCGTTCGAGATTAACAGGTGATCCCAATTTCAATGTCCGGATCGTGGACGCTTTGACCGTTTCCGGCATCACGTCGACCGTAAACAAACTTTTCGTGAAGGATGTTACCGTTAAGCAGACCCCGTTGACTGAAATACTATCCCCCAGTTGCACATCTTCAAGGACTTTTTCAGAACGAATCGATAACTCCATACTGCTTTTTCCTTTTTTTAAGGAATGCACGGTACCGATATCCTCAATGATTCCCGTAAACATGTTTTTCCCCCTTTTATAAAATATAAAAAACCCCTTAGGATGACCTAAGGAGTTAGCAGGAGAAATGAGTGAAAAAAATTGTATACCTAAAAAGCCTAATATTTTCATTTTCAAAAAATTAGGCATACGTATACACTTGGGTTCCACACGTCCTTCTCCCATCCAGACTGTACTGTCGGCTTTGGAATCTCACCAAATCCTGCCTTTATCAGGCTCGCGGGCTTAGAATTTCTTCATCACCGCCGGTTGGGATTTTCACCCGACCCCGAAGGACTAAAAAAATATGAATCTTTGAACATTTTATCACCATAAAGTGAAGATGTAAAATTTCTAACCTTAAATGGTTCCATTGTTACAGGAACTTCCTCTTTTTATGGAAAAATCTCTCCAAGTACTCCCGATGTGCTCCGAAAAGGTTAACCAGGCTGAATATGTGGAATAAGGTTAGAAGGATCACAATTCATACAAGGAGGAAGCCGATTATTATTTCCATCATTAACTTGATTTTCTATCTATTCGTCGTCACGATGAATTTTTTAGCCAATTTCTTGCCATTGAACGGCCAAACATCAGGAGAGATTTCCGATAAACTTGATGTCCTTTTCACTCCTGCCGGTTATGTATTTTCCATATGGGGCTTGATCTATTTCCTGCTCGCCATCTGGGTATTCAGGCAGTTTTTAAGTAAACATCAAAACAGCCCTGCATATAAGGCATCCTCTCCTTGGTTTGCTTTAAGCTGTGTCTTGAATGGCGCTTGGCTTTTGGCTTGGCACTATGAACGCTTTTTGTTATCCGTATTCATTATCATTGCTCTATTGGCTACTTTAATGGTCATTTATACAAGAATGAAAAAAGTCGAGCATGTTGCTTTTGACCTATTTCCGTTTTCCGTATATACGGGCTGGGTAAGTGTTGCAACCATAGCTGACATTTCTTATTACCTCACCTATATCAAATGGGACGGTTTTGGGGCTTCCCGTATAACCTGGACGATCGTCCTGCTGATTGCAGCAACAGCCTTGGCCTTTTTCTTTGCAGGTAAAAACCGGGATTGGTGCTATCCTCTCGTATTCGTTTGGGCATTCATAGGCATCGGGATACGAAATAGCGACGCCTATCCGATAATCACAGACATTTCTTATATCCTAGCTGCCATCACTTTTATCGTATCCATCACCAACTTCATTCAAAATAGGAGGAACAAATAAGGTATATGTTACCCTAAAATGCTTGCTGAAGATCTTGCCAGATATCCTCCCAAGCCTCAAGGCCAACTGAGAGACGGACCAGCTGGTCACTGATGCCCATTTGTTCCCGTGAATCTTCAGGAACGGCAGAGTGCGTCATGGTAGCGGGATGCTGGATCAATGTTTCGGCATCACCTAGACTTACGGCAATTTTGATAAGTTTCAATTTATTGAGGAATTCCTGTGCATCCTGTTTTGTGCCATGCAGTTCGAAAGTGATAAGGCCGCCGCCATGTTTCATTTGTTTTTGCATTATATAATGATCCGGTGAAGCTACATCACCTGGATAATATACCTTTTTCACCTTTGAATGTTTCTTAAGTTCTTGAAAGACTGCCATTGCATTGGCCGAATGACGGTCCATCCTGACAGGCAAGGTCTTCAGCCCCCGTAATAGTAACCAGGCATCGAATGGTGAAATGATTCCACCGATATCCTTCTGTGTAGTCCCGGCTACTTGATTCATGAATTCCTTCTTACCGACGACAAGGCCTGCAACGACATCACCATGCCCGCAAAGATATTTCGTAGCGCTATGAAGGACGATATCACAGCCATATTCAAGCGGTCTCTGTAGGTAGGGAGTCGCAAACGTATTATCGACAACGACCGTCACATCATATTCCTTCGCAACTCTCACCACCATCTGTAAGTCAATCATTTTCATCGTCGGATTGATAGGGGTTTCCACATATATGCAGGTCGTTTCCGGCCGGATCATTTTCCTTACCTGTTCTTCTGAATCCATTTCACAAAAATCATGTGTGATGCGGTATTTATTTTTCATTAGCTGCAGGAGGCCAAATGTACAACCATATAGCCCCTGTGAGCACAGGATGTGGTCATCTGTTTTTGTTAACGCAAAAAGCACTGCTGAAACGGCAGCCATGCCTGAACCGAAAGCAAGGCCAGCTTCCCCTCCTTCCAAAGCGGCAATCTTTTCTTCAAGTACTTGTACCGTTGGATTTCCAAGGCGAGAATAAATATATCCATCTTCCATACCGGCAAAACGCCTTTCCCCTTGCTCGGCATTTTCGAAAGTGAATGTTGAGGTTTGGAATAAGGGAGTTGCCAAGCTTCCTAAATGCTTCTTCGAGTCATATCCTTCATGGATGACTGCCGTTTCAAACTGTTTATACTTTCCTGTCATACCGTCTCCTCCTAACCTATGTCTATTGCTATCATATGTCAAAAAACCATATAAAGGAAGCGTTTTCATTCATGTTTATCCCCCATTAATGAACTCCTGAATTTAGAATCATTTCCCAATTCAATTTTTATAGTATCAAATGCTTTGAGGTGATAATATCCTGATCTTTATTGGATCATTTCTTTTTGAACTGCACTTTTGCCGAGGCAGCCATCGTTCAATTTGATTCAGCAATAACAGGCACTTTTCTACAGGGAATTCTGCACAATGAGCAACTTTTAAATTTTTATATCTTAACGGGCATTTACAAAAAAAAGACAGCCGCCATGGCCGTCCCTTTTTTTGTATCATTCATCGACTACGATGTTTCCACCATAGAAGGTTACTCTCGTTAATGGAATCTCCAGTTCACGGGCCATTTTTTTCAACTCTCGCTCTTCTCTTTCCGTTACGATTGAAATAACAGTGCCATCTGCACCTGCACGACCAGTTCTCCCAGATCTATGGATATATTGTTCGATGTTGTCGGCCATATCAATATGAACGACCGCAGTAAGACCTTTAATATCAAGCCCCCTTGCCGCTACATCCGTTGCTATCAGCATTGGGGATTTTCCCGAACGAAGCTTCCGCAACGCTTTCTCCCTGTCGACTTTATTGGATTCACCATGAAGAACACCCATTTCAATACCTTTATAGCTCAGCTTTTCATGTAGGACGCTCAGCTCCGCTATATCATTCAGGAATGCAAGGGCCTTCACATCTTTAATTCTTGTGATTTTCTCGAGAATCTTGGACTTTTCCCGTCTCTCAACAACAAAGTAAAGATGGTCCACCTTTGATTCCATTTTTTCATGCTTATCGACCTTGATCATTTCGGGTTCATTCATGAATCCCCGGGCCGCTTTTTCCGTTTCCTCCGGCAAGGTCGCTGAAAATACCATGATTTGTCGATCTTTTAGCGTTGTTTTGATAATATTATTGATCGTTCCCATATGCTCTGGAGTGATCAATTGGTCACCTTCATCAAGTACTATCGTCTTAACTTCATGCATCTTCAATTTCTTTTGGGCAATCAATTCGTAAATACGCCCCGGTGTTCCAGCAATCACCTGGGGACGCTTCTTCAGTTTGTCCAACTGCCTTTTCACATTAGCACCGCCGATGAATGCTGCACCCGTAATGCCGCTTCCCTCTGACCAAATGCGAATCTCTTCATTGATTTGCATGACCAGTTCTCGTGATGATGCCAAAATCAAAGCTTGGGGCGATTTCTTTTCAGGGTCTACCTTTTCTAGCAATGGCAGTAAATATGCTAATGTTTTTCCCGTACCAGTCGGTGATTCGGCCAAGATGTCTTTTCCCTCGACAATCACCGGAATCGCTTTCGTTTGAATCGGGGTAAGTTGCCCGAATCCGGACTTTTTCCAGACCTCTTGTATATATGCTTTTCTATCGTTCACTAATTCAGGTAATTCGCTCATATCTTTCTCCTTTAAAATATAACTTTTCCTATCTTTCATAGTACCATTTATTCTTGTCCAGTAGCCAATGGAATACGAATTGTAACCGTCGTCCCTTTGTTTACCTCACTTTCAAAATGCATTTCCCCGTGAAGCCGATGAACGATTTTCCGGCAAATTGCTAGCCCGATCCCTGTGCCCTTTTCTTTCGTCGAATAAAAAGGCTCACCAATCCGTTCAAGACGCTCGGGCACCATTCCCATGCCATTATCACTCACGCTGACCATTGCTTGTCCATCGACGGTTTGCAGTGATATATCAATTTTCCCATTATCCTCAATCGCTTCAATGCTGTTCTTGACGATATTGATTATCAACTGTTTAATTTCAATTGGATCAGCCATAATATAAATCGGTTCGGCGGTTTTAACCCTGAACCCCATTTCGATATTATTCAAATTCGTTTCCGCTTTCATCAACGTGAATACCTGTTGTAAACTGTCGGCAAGATCGATCCTGCGGAATGCTACATCCTGTTTCTTCCCAAGAATCAAAAGTTCACTTGAGATAATATTAATTCGGTCAATTTCCTTCAACATGATATCAGAATGCAGCGGGTTCACCTCCTGCGTCATATCCATTAACTGTACGAAACCTTTTAACGATGTCAGGGGATTCCGTATCTCATGTGCGACTGCTGCTGCCAGATGCCCGATTACAGATAGCTTTTCAGACATGATCATCAATTCCTCTTCGCGCCGCAATTCAGTAATATCCCGAACGATTGCATATACTCCAAGCATTTCCGCGTGAACGATGATCGGTAAAAAGGTTACACGGATTATCCGCTCTTCATCACTGCCATTCTGGATGGTCGTTTCGAATTTTACAGCCTCCCCTTGAAGGGACCGTTTAAAGAATACAGATACTTTATCACTTTCATTCCAGTTGAGGAGATGATTCGCATTCTTGCCTTTCAAGTTGTCACTGTTATGACCTAATAGTTTTTCAGCTTCAGGGTTTATCGAAACGACATTTCCTTCGAGATCCAGCTCAAGGACACAATCCGGGTTATGCTTGAACAGCGACCGATACTGTTCATCCTTCAGAACGAATTCCTGTTGGGACCTCAACATTTTCCCCGTCCAATACCTGATAATGAAGTATAGGATAAGTCCGGTTATGAAAATGAACATCCACCCTTTCGAATGTTGAAACATTGCATATCTCTGAACATCTGCCCTTGACTGTGTCATAGAGATGTAATCCGTAACGAAAATCCATAAGACCCCAATGATTATATATATAAAAGCCACTTTACATGCAATTTTATGAGATTGGTTCATATTTTTTCCTTTGTATTGTTTTTTGGTTTATTATTCCCAAATCACTCAAAAAAAGCCCTCATGTTTTCAACATAAGGACTCTATCGGTATTGTACCATATATATTACATTCATTGTTTTATATAGCTAAAAAAACAGCACCATTTTAACGACCTTCAATGATCAAGAGAGGTTCTTAATGGCTTGATTGAATTCTTCTTCTATATCTTTTGTAGGCTTGGCCGATAATAAGCTGAAAACGACTACCGCTATTGAACCAGCGATGAAACCAGGAATGATTTCGTATACTTCAGCGAACTTATCGATCATATCCCAGATGATCACGGTTGCCGTACCGACAATCATTCCCGCCAGGGCTCCCCATTTCGTCATCCGTTTCCAGTACAGGCTTAACAGAATGACAGGACCGAAGGCCGCTCCAAAGCCAGCCCATGCATAACCCACCAATTTAAGGATCGTGCCGCTTGGATTAAAAGCCAATAATAGGGCAATGGCGGAAATCGCCAACACGCCAAACCGGCCTACCAGCACTAATTCCTTATCAGATGCATTCGGCCGAATGAACTGCTTATAGAAATCATCGGTCAGAGCACTTGCCGATACTAACAGCTGTGATGCAATCGTACTCATGACCGCTGCTAAAATAGCAGCCAACAAGAAGCCTGTAATTAAAGAAGGAAACAGTTCTTTAGATAAAATGATGAAGACGGACTCAGCATTTTTTTCCCCTAAAGGGCTATTTGCAAGGTTAAAATAAGCTATCCCCACCAATCCGGTGAACATCGCTCCGACGATAGCAAAAATCATCCAGCCCATACCGATCCGGCGTGCACTTTTCAATTCTTTAACAGATGAAACCGCCATGAATCGAACGATAATATGAGGCTGCCCGAAATAACCAAGCCCCCATGCCAGAAGAGATATGATTCCAATGGTTGATGTTCCTTCAAAGACATGCAATAAATTCGGGTTGATCGATTTTATTTCATTGAAGGTAGGGTCCCAGCCACCAATATTTACAATCGTGACAACTGGTACTAGAATTAAGGCAATGAACATGATTGTACCTTGTACGAAGTCGGTCCAGCTAACAGCCAGGAATCCGCCAAATAATGTATAAAGTATAACAACGCTCGCCGTCAGCCAGATGCCCCACCGATAATCCAAATTGAAAGCGGAGCGGAAAAGCTCACCGCCCGCTACCATGCCTGAGGATGTGTAAAAGGTGAAGAAAATTAAAATGACAGATGCTGATACCACTTTTAAGACCCTTGAGCCATCTTTAAACCGATTTCCCAAAAAGTCCGGAATCGTAATCGAATTGCCGGCCACTTCCGTGTATGTCCGAAGTCTTGGTGCCACGAATAACCAGTTTAAATAAGATCCTGTACACAGGCCGATGACAATCCAGCCAGCACTTAACCCGCTTATGTACATAGCACCGGGAAGACCCATCAACAGCCAGCCGCTCATATCGGAAGCCCCTGCACTCAATGCAGTTACAGCCGGGCCCAAGTTCCGGCCCCCAAGCATGTAATCGGTTAAGTTGGCCGTTTTCCGATAAGCAAAATAACCAATTAACAGCATGCCTGCCATGTATATTCCAATTGATATTATAATTCCATAATCCAAAAATGAATCCTCCTATTTATAGGTTAATTTTCATCTTGTAAGCTTATCAGAAAAAAAAACATATGTTAAGAAGTTCTTGCACCTTTGATCGATTTCACTTTCAATATAATTAAGAAAATTCATTTTATTAGATTAAATTATTAGGAGGAATACGCCATGCAATCCTATATCAATCAGCCAGATGGAGTCTTTCCCTCTGTTTGCTCTCTAGACTGTCCTGATCAATGCGGTTTACTGTTGCACAAAAAAGACGGGAAAATCATTAAAGTTCAAGGAGATCCTGATCATCCAGTCACAAAAGGGAATATTTGCAACAAAGTCCGAAACATGACTGCCCGCCTATATGACCCCAATCGCTTAAAACAGCCATTAAAGCGCATCGGTCCGAAAGGAGAAGGGAATTTTGCTCCAATCAGCTGGGAAGAGGCCATTGACACAATCACTTCCAAATGGAAAGGCCTGATTGAAATGCACGGACCGGAAAGCATACTTCCCTACAGCTTTTACGGAAACATGGGCAACCTCAGCGCCGAGGGGATGGATCGCCGTTTTTTCCACAAACTCGGTGCAAGCATGCTCGAGCGTTCCATTTGTAACGCGGCAGGCTCAGTCGGATACAACTATACAATGGGTGGTTCATTCGGCATCGATCCAGAAGAAACGATTCATACAAAGCTTTTCATCATGTGGGGCATTAACGCTGTGAGCACAAATATGCACCAAGTAACGCTTGCCCAGCAAGCCCGAAAAAACGGGGCCAAAGTAGTTGTCATTGACGTACATAAAAACCAAACCGGCAAGTGGGCAGATTGGTTCATTCCGATTCTGCCTGGCACAGATAGTGCGCTCGCCCTCGGATTAATGCATATACTATATGCCGAGAATCTAGTCGACCAGCCCTTTCTCGATGAATACACAGTGGGTGCTGCCGAATTGCGGGAACACGTCCGCCAATATGACCCTGCAACCGTCTCTGCTATCACTGGCGTTCCAATTGAAGACTTATATGAATTAGCCAGGATGTATGGCGCCACAAGTCCATCATTCGTTCGGATAGGCAATGGCCTGCAGCACCATGACAATGGCGGCATGGCGGTACGTACCATTGCCTGCCTACCTGCACTTACCGGCCAATGGATGGCCGAAGGCGGCGGAGCCATCAAAGGAAATTCTGGATATCTGGCTTTTAATACAAATGCCTTGAGACGTCCTGATTTATTGCATAATAAAGCTACCCGGACCATTAATATGAACCAAATCGGTCAAGCACTTCTGGAAAAAGAAAACCCGATTCGCTCCATGTTTGTATACGGATCCAACCCAGCACTTGTCGCTCCGAATGCTAATAAGGTGCAGGAAGGCCTAATGCGGGAAGATCTATTTACAGTTGTACATGATTTATTCTTAACCGAAACGGCCATGTTTGCCGACCTCGTCCTCCCTGCCACATCATCTTATGAAACGGAGGATTTTTATAATTCATACTGGCATAATTACGTGCAAATACAAAAACCTGTAGTCGAAAAATATGGCGAGTCGAAATCGAATGTTGAACTGTTCAAACTGTTAGCTGCTGGAATGGGATTTGGGGAACAAGCATTTAGGGATTCAGAGGAAGATATGATACGTCAGGCGCTGGATTTTTCCGAAAACCCTCATTTAGAAGGCATCACCTATGACTCCCTTTCAAGGAATCAATTTGTCAAAGCCAAGATGCAGCCGATGTTCCCAGGAAAACTCCCGACACCAAGCGGTAAAATCGAACTTTATTCCGAACGGATGAAGCAGGATGGATACGAGCCTTTGCCAACATATACTCCAATCATAAAAGACAGCGACCTGCCATTTTTATTCATTCCGGCACCTAATCACAATTTCTTGAATTCAACCTTTTCAAATAATGCCAAACATATCTCCTTGGAAAAGGAACCGAAGCTGCACATGAATGCCGCCGATGCCAAAACAATGGGAATATCCTCTGGAGATATGGTTAAAATCTGGAACGGTCGCGGTGAATGTTTGCTTACCGCTGCTCCCGGTGAAAATGTGTTACCCGGCGTTCTTGTCAGCCAAGGCTTGTGGCAGAATACGCCTGAAACAAAACAGCACATCAATTCCCTTACCCCAGATCGTCTCTCAGATATGGGTAATGGCGCCGTTTTCTTTTCAGGACGGGTTGATCTTGAAAAAGTCCACCAAAAGTAAATCAATGTAAGCAATCTTTGAATATATCTGCGTTTTCCGGAGTCATATCTGCACTTTCTGATATTTATCTGACTTTCCGGAGTTATATCTTCGATTTTTGATATTTATCTGCACTTTCCGGAGTTATATCTTCGATTTTTGATATTTATCTGCGATTCCACAAAAAAAGGCTGTTCCACAAGGAACAGCCTTTTCGTCAAGCCATTTATTCTTCATCAAACCAGCCTGTTGGCTGGATATCCAAGTTGTTATTGATTTGCTTCACTTCAGTGTAAGCTTCGTAACCGAAAGTTCCCAGTTCGCGTCCATTTCCGCTTTGCTTGAATCCTCCCCACGGAGCTTCGTTATAAGTCGGATGATATGAGTTTATCCACGTGATGCCGGCACGCACTTTTTTAATGACACGGTACGCTTTTGCAATATCATTCGTGAACACCGCTCCCGCTAAACCATATTTCGTATCATTTGCCAGTCGAAGTGCTTCCGCTTCATCCTTGAACTTTTGAACGACAAGCACCGGTCCAAAAATTTCTTCCTGCACAATCCGCATGTCCGGTGTCGTATCAACAAAAATTGTAGGTTCGACAAAGTAACCTTTTTCCAAGCCTTCTTCTTTCATTCGATTTCCACCGACGATTATTTTGGCACCTTCTTCTTTTCCGATTTGGATATACGATAATATTTTGTTCATATGGGCTTCTGAAACGATAGGTCCCATCTGGCTGCTTTCATCAGAACCTGAACCTACTTTGATCTTTTTCGCCTTCGCAGTAAGACTTGCGATGAACTGATCGTAAATGGACTCTTCCAACAGTAAACGAGAACCTGCTGAACACACTTGTCCTTGATTACAGAATATCCCGTATAGAGCATAATCAACGGCCGTCTCAAAGTCAGAGTCCGCAAATACGATATTAGGCGATTTCCCGCCGAGCTCCAATGTCACTTTCTTTAGGTTACCCAGTGAAGCCTCCATGATCTTACGTCCTGTTGCCGTTCCTCCTGTAAAGGCCACTTTATCGATTTCCTCATGTTCGGCAATGGCTTGTCCGACAACTGGTCCCGCTCCTAACACAAGGTTTGCGACACCTTTTGGCAATCCGACTTCATCCATGATTTCGAATAGTTTGACCGCTGTCACAGGAGTGATCTCAGATGGTTTGAACACAACTGAATTTCCTGCAGCAAGCGCCGGGGCGAGTTTCCACGCTGACATCATTAGCGGAAAATTCCAAGGTACGATCTGCCCGCATACACCGATCGGTTCCCTTACGACCATCGCTTGCTGACCGTCAGGAACTTCAAAAGTTTGACCGGTCGGTTTAGTAGCCAATCCTGCATAATATCTAAAACAGGCTGCTGAATCTGCTATATCATAACGAGCCTCACGCAATGGTTTCCCATTATCCAATGTTTCCAACGCAGCTAATTCTTCAGCTTTTTCTTCTATTTTGTCGGCTATTTTGAATAAAATGCGAGCTCTTTCCACCGCAGGAGTTCCCCACCAACCACCTTCATAGAAAGCATATTTTGCTGCCTCGACCGCTGCATCCACATCTTCCTGTGTTCCTTCCGCAGCTTTGGCAATAATTTCCCCCGTAGCCGGATTCAATACGTCCCTCTTCTCCCCTGAAGTCGAATTCACCCATTCCCCATTGATGAACATCTTTAAGTCCAGTGCTCCCGTTCCTTCTTTTTTCGTGTTATTTTGCAAAGTTTCCTGCATGTAAATTCCTCCTCGGTTTTAAGTTATCAACCTATATATAAGATATGAGCAAGATTCATGCCAGCTTGAAATAATAGGTAACACACGTTTTTTTTACTCTTTCCTGTCTCATTTAAATTCAATCGTGAATTACCTATTCATTTTTGCATAACATATGAGCACTCCTTCATCTTAACCTCTTTCAAGATTCATAGAAAAATAAGCCTCAGCTCAAAAAAAGAGATGAGCAGCTGCTCACCTCTTTTCTGATTAATTTCGGTTAATAATGATCAGTTTCATTTCCGTCATTTCTTCAATGGCATATTTTAACCCTTCGCGGCCCGTCCCGCTTTTTTTGACTCCGCCATACGGCATGTTGTCGACGCGGTAAGTTGGGATATCGTTAATGATAACACCGCCTACTTCCAATTTTTCTGCGGCAGAAAGAGCCAGATTGATATTTTCCGTGTAAATCCCGGCCTGCAATCCGAACTCGGAATCGTTGACCAAGTCAATCGCTTCCTCAACAGAAGAAACCTTATTGATCAAAACAATGGGAGCGAATACTTCCTGGCAAGATACCTTAAGCATTGCATCCACTTCCAGCAACACAGTCGGATGCAGGATATTCCCTTCAGATTTACCTCCTGCAGCAACGATTGCACCGTGTTGTTTAGCTTCACTAATCCAATCCAGGCTTCGCTGTACATCACCAGCACTGATTAATGCCGAAATATCCACAGACGGGTCCAAAGAATCTCCTAGTTTCAAGCCATTCGTTGCTTCTATGAATTTTTTGACGAACTCATCATATACCTCTTCATGAACATATGCGCGCTGTAAGGAAATACAGACCTGCCCTTGAAAAGCGAATGCTGCCGATACACAGCGTTGGATGATTTTATCGATATCGATCCCTTTATCAACGATGACAGCCGCATTCGAACCTAGTTCAAGACTCACTTTCTTTAATCCTGCCTTATTTCGGATTCCGATTCCGACGGCCGGACTTCCAGTAAATGAAATGCTCTTCACCCGTGAATCGGTGACTAATTTATCACCAATAACCGAACCGCTTCCGGTAACTAAATTAAACGCACCTGCCGGCAAATCCGTTTCGGCTAATAGTTCAGCAAGAAATAGCGAAGATAGCGGTGTTTGGCTCGCAGGTTTCAGGACAAGTGTATTTCCGGCAGCAATGGCCGGGCCTACTTTATGGGCAACCAGGTTCATCGGAAAATTAAAAGGGGTAATCGCACCCACAACGCCTAGAGGCTCACGGACTGTGTATCCTATCCTTCCTTCTCCGTCAGCTGTAGCATCCATCGTCAATGTTTCCCCATGAATCCTTTTTGCTTCCTCTGCTGCAAATTTATATGTGGCAATCGTCCGGGATACTTCAACCATTGCCGTTTTGATCGGTTTTGCTGCCTCTTTAGCAATAATTTCAGCTGCCTCATCTTTGCGGCTCTCCAAAAGGCTCGCAAGTTTTTCAAGTATTGCAGCGCGTTTATGACTAGGTAAAGCTGCCATTGTTTTTCTAGCTTGATAGGCTGATTCTATTGCCAACTCTACTTCTTCAAGGCTTGCAGAAGGAATCTCCGCCAGAACTTCCCCGCTATAGGGAGACTTTAGTGTCGTGAACTTTTCAGCTTCTTGCCATTTACCATTAATGAATAATTTCTTTTTCAGCGTTTCCGTCATGACCATCACTTTCACCTCTTATAAAATTTCTTTTTCGACAGCAGTAAATGTCTCATCAAGGATTTCAATTATTCTTTCGACTTCCGATTTAGTAATGATTAAAGGCGGTGCGAATACGAGTGTATCTTGGTCAAACGTAACAGACCGGCAAATCAAACCATTCTTCGCCGCTTCAGCAACCAGTCTTGGAGCAAGCTGTGTCTCAAAGCCTTCGCCTGTTTGTTTGTCCTTTACGATGGAGATGCCTCCAATTAATCCAAGTGCCCTGACATCACCAATAATCGGGTGTTTGCTTTGAAGCTTCTTAAAGCCGGCAAGCAACTCTTCACCACGCTGTTTCGAGTTTTCTATCAAGTTTTCACGTTCAATTATTTCAATATTTTTCAAAGCAACCGCACATGCCATAGGATGGCCACTGTAGGTGTAGCCGTGTAAAAGGGTACCTTTTGAAAGGGCAATGAAATCCTGATGCATCTTATCATTCAGGACGACCCCGCCTAACTGTGCATATCCGCTCGTCACACCTTTTGCGAAGCACATCATATCAGGTACAACACCAAAGTGTTCTATCCCAAAATAAGTCCCTGTTCTTCCGAAACCTGTAATGACTTCATCCGTCACCATTAAAATGCCGTATTCATTACAAATCTCCCTTACTTCCTTAAAATAGCCTTCTGGAGGAAGGTTCACGCCACCAGCACCTTGAATCGGTTCAGCAATAAATGCTGCAATCGTTTCCGGCCCTTCCTGTTCTATGACCTTACGCAACTCCTCAATGGAAGAACCGTCCACATGGTAAAAATCCGGTGCGATTGAATTCGTGAAGTCTCGGAACGGCTTCAGGCCAGTCGCACTTGTAGCTCCCATTGCCACTCCATGATAGGATTTCGAGCGGGAAATGATTTTTTGACGATTAGGCTGCCCTTTCAAAAGCCAGTAATGACGAGCAAGTTTAATGGCCGTATCATTCGACTCCGATCCACCTGAAGTGAAGAAAACCGCATTCAGATCCCCAGGAGCAATGGAAGCGATCTTGGCCGCCAACCGGATTGCCGGCTCATTGCTGAAAGTGGCGAAACTTGAGGTGAAAGCTAGCTTCGTCATTTGTTCCTTCGCGACTTCAGCCAACTCTTCTTGTCCATGTCCGATATTCACATTCCAAAGTGAAGCCATGCCATCAATGACAGTCCTGCCCGTGACATCCGTAAGATATATTCCCTTCCCTTCCTTAAAGATGAAACTTGGACCATCTGCCTGCTGTTGCTCGATTGCCGTAGTCGGATGAATAAAATGCTTTTTATCCAAATCGATTAATTCCTGAATACCCGTCGTTTCTTTTATCATGTAAAAAACACCCTTCTCTTGTAGTGGATTTTTTCAAACTAGTTTATTTTTTATTTATATATTTAGATATAGCAAGATGCATGCCAAATTATATGTGCCTTATATTAAAGGTATTCAAGTTAAAACGATTCATATATAAATCATTAGGAGGTTGCTTTGATTCACATATAAATCATTCGATTCATATTCGAATCACCTAACGCCCATTCATTAGAATAAATACTAAATTACCTGTCCCCTAGTTGATGTTATAAAACCTGACACAAAATGTTGAATTTTCGGAAGATTTGTATTATTATCATGTTAATATTTTTCCATCCCTTTTGAGCCGCCATGTTAGTTAATCTAAACGAAAGAAGTTGATATATATGCAGGTAGGATTTGAACTGTACCAAAAACAAACCTTGAAATTGTCATTAACCCCTGAATTACAGCAATCGATAAAGATCCTTCAATATTCGACCCATGAACTAATAGATTTCCTAAACCGGCAGGCTTACGAAAATCCCGTTCTCGAAATAAGATTTGAAGACCCCCTCGCATCACTTTCTGAATCCAGCATTCGTATACCTAAAATAAATTCTCTGAAACGGTCCTCTAAAAGTAAAAGTTTCAACGGAGACAATGATTACAACCCTATCAACAATTATTCAATCAACACAGAAACACTGGAAAGCCATTTGCTGGAACAATTGAGTTTACTAAGTTCGTTGAAAGCAATTGAAAGGAAGGTTCTCCAATTTTTAATTGGAAACTTAAATGAATATGGGTTTCTTGAATTGGATGCCAATTGGACTGCCTCGCATTTTTCCGTGTCCGTCGAAGAAATAGAAAAAATGATTCAAGTTTTGCAATCCCTTGACCCGATTGGAGTCGGGGCTAAAGATCTGACCGATTGCTTACTCATTCAGCTGCGTGAGCATGAGAGTCGCAATGAACTGGCGTATAAGATCGTTAGAAAGCACTTAACGGACATAGCAGAAAAACGCTACAGAAAAATTGCCGCCCTATACAAAGTGACCATTCAGGAAGTGCAAGAAGCGGCGGATTTCATCCGTAGGTTAAACCCGCGTCCCGTCAGTCACTTTTCCAATGACTTGACTCATTACATCATTCCGGACGTTTACGTGGAAAAAGAAAAAGAAGGTTTTCTGATAACGGTCAATGATAGCTGCACACCTAAGCTTTCCATCAGTCCTTTCTACAAGGACCACATCGCTCTGAATCCTGTCAATCCAGCTAAAGATTATATAAAAGGGCACATAAATGATGCCCAATTACTTTTAAAAGGGCTCGAACAAAGGCAAATGACTCTTTACAAAGTGGCAGCAACAATAGTGGACCAGCAGCAAGAGTTTTTCATGAAGGGAATTACGGGGTTAAAACCTATGACACTGAAAGACATTTCGGAAAAACTTCAGGTTCATGAATCAACAATCAGCAGGGCGACGAGCAATAAATATATCCAGACGCCGCATGGACTCTTTAAACTTAGGAACTTCTTTACTAGAGGGTTAAACCGCGTGAACAGCCCAGCAGCCGAATCAACGACCACCATCAAAGAAAAAATAAAGGTCCTGATTGCCGCTGAAGATAAGATAAAGCCTTTTTCAGATCAGAAGCTTTGTCAAATATTCGAAAATGAAGGGATGAAGATCTCCCGCCGCACTATTGCAAAATACCGTGAAGATCTCGGTATACCGGGATCTTCAAAACGGCGCAGATTTTAAAATCAAACCAAATTTTGTGTCCATATTACGGAATGACGCATTTTAAAAGACTCTTACAAAAGATGTATCCATCGTAAGGGTCCTCTATTTTCCACTGCTTCATTTCTGTTTTTTGTAAAAACTCTCAACAAAAAACCCCAAAGACAGGGGCTGGAATCATAATATATCGTTTTATTTATTACCCCATTTATCTATGAAAATAAGTTCATCCATCGGCCTTCTTTTTTCCCAATTAGCAAGTTCAAGAATGGGTTTATCCGGATATTGATCCGTATAGCCAATCGACAGGAGTGCGACGGGTTCTACATGCGGCGGAATCTCCAAAATATCACGAATATCATTTTTCTTATAAAAGCTTACCCATCCCATTGCCAATCCTTCCGCACAGGCAGCCAGCCACATATTTTGAATCGCGCAGGCTGTGGATAGGATATCCGTTTCCGGAATGGAATTCCTCCCTAAAACATGGGAGCCGCCCCGTGTCGGGTCGCATGTAACACAAATGGTGTAAGGTGCTTCTTTTAACCCTTCCACTTTCAAACTAAGAAACTTATTTTCTTTATCGCCTTCATAATGAATGGCGAGTGCCCTTCTTTCTTTATCCGCTGCCCATGCTAAACTGTTCTTGGTTTCCTGAGATGAAATCACGATGAAACTCCAAGGTTGCATGAATCCCACAGACGGCGCATGATGTGCAGCATCCAAAATTCTGCGGAGTATATCCTTTGAAATGGGCTTAGGCAAAAAACTCCTGATATCCCTTCGATTATAAATGGCTTTATATACGGCAGCTTGTTCTTCATTAGTAAACATAGTTCCCCCCCAAGTTTCCGGCATTATCTAAACATACATATAATTTTACAGGTAAACCCTTACAATTAAAAGCGAGTTCCAGAAATCCACGGATTCAGCTCGTTCCGTCCACAACAAGATCCGCTCTTTCTTGAGGCCTTTG
Organism: Peribacillus sp. NPDC058002; assembly: GCF_042886655.1. Classification (NCBI taxonomy): domain Bacteria; kingdom Bacillati; phylum Bacillota; class Bacilli; order Caryophanales; family Bacillaceae; genus Peribacillus; species Peribacillus sp. NPDC058002. Next base: position 86,711 of record NZ_JBHVQU010000002.1, read on the forward strand.
CGCACCCACATAAAGGTCTTCATGCATCATCCAATTATCCTCCCACATTTGCCGCGTTTCTTCACCATCCCGCTCAAGCCCCCGTTTCAAACGCTGATCACGGGGACATTCCACCCAAATCGTGAAATCATGGTACCCTGCCAATTCTTTACGGATGGAATATGTTCCTTCTATAATAACAAGGCCTTCAGCAGGAACATCATGCCATTCTGCCAAAGTGTCTGTTTCCCAATCATACCTTTGATACCTTGCTTCCCGTTCATTTGTAAGCGGTTTCAGAATTTGATTAAACACCCGCTCCCAATCATAATCCGCACCAATCTGCTTTTGGGATGGAGGCAGTTGGAACCTATCCGGTGATGGCAAATAAAAATCGTCCATATGAACGACCGCGCTACCCGGACACTCAGCTTGGATACGGGAAGCAAGTGTACTTTTTCCAGATCCGCCCCGTCCGTCTATGGCCAATATATATGGAGATCGTTTATTGGAAATTTCGTGAATTTCAGCTATAAGACTGCTAATTGTATACTGTCCAGCAAGTGTTGGAAAATTCATGAGCATTCCTCCTATACTACTTATTTCTATTCATCCTCCCTCAAATTCCTTCCTTGAGAGGATTAAAATGAAAAAAACTAGAAGGAGGTGCTGGCAATGTTATCGAATGACCATTGAATTGAATCCGCCATTCGGATTTACGATCGAAGCCGATATCGAGTCAGCAATAAAATGGCTCATCGGCTATATGCTGCCAATTCGGATTTGCCGAAGAAAATGAATGGGCAGATGACGATCCGTTTCTAGACTTTGTTTTCCAAATGGATACTAAAGGCCAATCCCCAACCGGATTTCTTTTTCTGCGAGCATCACGGCTATCTTATCCTGGATTGCCGTAATGCCTTTTTCTTCTACGAAATTATTCAAGATGATCGAAAATATGACTTTTTCCCCTCCTTTGGTCGTAACATAACCTGATAAGGAGCTCGTTCCTGAAATCGTCCCTGTTTTAGCTCGAACATTCCCGGCTGCATAAGTCCCTTTCATCCTCTTCCTTAGCGTACCGCCCACCATCCGATTTTCGTCGCCTGCAATCGGCAAAGCGTTCAAGTATGCAGGAAACCACGTTTTTTCCTGTACGGCATACAACAGTTTCGTTATTTCATTCGCTGGAATCATATTGACTTGGGAAATTCCAGATCCATCACGCATCATGATCGTTTGCATATCAAGACCCATACTCTTCAGCTGATTTCGAGCAACCTTCAAACCATCCTTCCAGCTTCCCTCTCCTTCTGCCTCTTTGCCCATTTCTTTCACCAAAACCTCGGCATGGCTGTTATTGCTCAATTTCATGAAAGGAATAAGCAGTTGTGAAAGCGGCATGGACCGATGAGTGGCAATCATGTCCGCTCCTACTGGCGTCTTCCCTCTTTTCCTTTTTCCCAACACTTTAATTCCATGTTTGTTCATTGAGTTTTCAAATAGGCTTAAGGCATATTCTGTGGGATCTTTCACCGAGATCCACTCTTTGGTCACCCCGGCATGCTCCGGAATGGTTCCGGTCACCGTAATGACTTGTGTGCCATGAGAGCGTTCGACTTCAATTTTCTTATTGCCATCTTCCGATTCGGTTTTTGTTTTGTTGATGACCTTCACATAATCCGTTTCCGGCTTCAGCTTCACTGTTGCCCTTTTACCAGCCTTTTTCCCTGGGGATATCTCCACGATGATGGTACCGGTATCGTAGTCTTCATTCGGGGAAGCTGTTAAAGCTGAAACGGGCGCCCCGTAATATTCCTGTTCATCGCTCCAAACTAAATCTTGGGAATAACGAACATCGTCATACCAAGAATCATCGCCTATAAGATCCCCATGAACCACCTTAACTTGTTTGTGCTTCAGTGAAGCTGCAAGCTCATCGAAATCCTTTTCCAATAAAGTCGGATCCCCTTTTCCCTTCAGGTACACATCGCCCTGCAGAACATGGCCAACTTGCACTCCTTTTATGTATAGTTCCGTTTGAAAAGCATGATCTTCCCCTAAAGTTTCCAGCGCAGCTGCTGCAGTCAATAGCTTAAGGTTCGAAGCAGGCCGTAATCTTGTTTGCGACCCCCGTTCATAAATCATTTCCCCCGTTTCAGCTGAACGGATGGAAATTCCCGTTAACGCGCCAGCCAATCCCGGCGATTCATCCAATATTTGTTGAATTTCCTGCCCTAGGTTTCCATCATCATTCGCAGCCTGCATCGATTCTCCATTAAAAAAACAGATCAAAAACAGGAAGAATATAAAACTCAACTTCCTTTTGTATGTCAAACCTATCACTCCCACTCTAAAAGCTCACCACTTCTATCTTGTCCAATTTACAGTCATATAAAAAGAAAAGATCCACTAGAAGTCTTTATTTATACATACTCAGGAAACTGGAGGATTATTCGGCCGCCACTCCACGGAACCGATAGGGACCCCCGACTTCATGATTTCTTGGCACAAAAGGATAATAGGGAACTTTCTTGTCGGCTAATCCGTATAAGTATAAAGACATAGTAAGGAGTGAATATATGTATTCAAAGATACAGCCACCAACTAAGAAAATTTCCAAAGAATCAGTGAAGGTTTGGCGGATGACTGGAGCCATTACCAATCTCATTATCCTCACTGTCCTTGGCATCCTATTATTTATTGATGATTATTTCACTTGGAAAGAATGGATTGGATGGATTTTAAACGGACTTATCACATTATCTTTTATTCATGCAATCTGGTCCATCTTCATTGAACCGATCTTGTTGCAAAAGTATTGGCGTTACGACGTGAACGAAGAATTCATTCAAACAAAACGTGGAGCCTGGAGTGAAACGCATGAACTCATTCCGATGACGAAGGTCCAATCCGTCAAATTGAACCAAGGACCGTTTTTGCGAAAATATAACCTTTACTCCCTGAGCATTGGAACAATGGGGGACTCTCATGACATACCTGCCATCCCAGAGAAAGAGGCTTATGAATTACGAGATAAAATTGCCCATTTCGCAAAAATTAAGGAAGTGGATTAATGATGGAAGAACATGCAAAACGATTACACCCTTTCAAAATCCCCTTCGAGTTTTGGAAATTGCTGAAAGGAAATGCGTTTTTCATCATCATGCTTTATGTCCTGAACTTCGGTTCTGAAAAGATGTATATGAAGGTACTTCAAATCGGTTTTCTTGTTTATTTGATTTGGAAAGTCATTTTCATCATCCTAAAATGGTATACGTATACATACCAAATCAAAGAAGGAACCATATATATTACTTCAGGCCTTATCTCGAAGTCGTATCGAACGATCCCTCTTCATAAGGTACAGAATGTTCAGCAACGCACGACGTTATTTCATAAAATTTTCAGTTTAACCTCTATAACATTCGAAACGGGGATGACTGGTGATCAGGGTACCGTACCTTTTGAGGTGATTTCCCGAAAAGAGGCCGAACGGCTGGAGGGGGAATATGCTTCAAAACAGGAAATTACGGTTATCGAAGTGGAAATTCCCGAAGAGCGTATAGCAGAATCAATCAATGGGAAAACGATCCATTTCACACCAACCAAACAGGATGTGCTGAAAGCTTCCTTTACATCACTCAGCTTCCTGGCTCTTATCCCGATATTGGCTACGTTATATAATACACTCGATGATTTTATCAATTTGGAGAATGCCGAAGGGTTTCTTGCCAAGTTATTGGATACGTGGTGGATCATAACAATCGTTCTTGCAGGCCTCATATGTGTCGCCGTTGCCTTCGGAATCGTTTCCACTTTCGTCAAATATGGAAAATATGAAATTTCATCCGATCACGAGCGTATATATATAAAGAAAGGTGTATTGGATGAATCCGCTTTTTCCATTCAGAAAGAAAAAGTACAAGCTGTAGAAATCACCCAATCCATCATTAAAAGATTGCTAGGCCTGGCAGAAGTGAAACTGGTCAGTGCAGGAAATACGGGCGATGAAGAGCTGGAAACGAATACACTCTATCCTTTTTTATCAATTGAACGGGCATATGGGATGGTAGAAGAGATTTTACCCGCTTACAAAGTGGAACAGTCAATGAAGCCCCTATCGGGACAGGCCTTCAAGATTCGAATGCTAAGGCCCAGCTTTTTCTGGATTCTCACAACATTGGCGATTTATTTTTTTAAACCCTCCCTATGGTATATCTCGCTGATTTTACTCGTCCTCATTTATTCATTGAGAATAATGGATTACAAAAATAGCCGTTACTTGTTAAATGATGAGTTCATTCAGTTAAAATCCGGAAGTTTGGAAACATCACTATTCATTACCAAAAGAAGCAAGGTCATTCAAATTGAGGTGGAACGTACAAAGTTGCAAAAGCTTTTCGGTCTTGCCACAATTGAAACGATCAACCGCTCCAAGCCGGTACACCATACAAAGCTCCAAGATGTATCCGTTGAATATGCAGACGAGTTTTACACATGGTATATGGGCAGGACAAAAAATATCCAAGTCGAATAGCAATGAATGAAAGAGTTGACCATGGCAGTCAGCTCTTTTTTAATCTACTTTATCCCCCTCTCCCACCTAGAATAAATGTAAGCCCTTCCAAGTCAAAATTAATATTGGGAATTTTCTAACTTGAAACTTCAAAAAAATCAAAGCAGACCGAAATATCTTATAGAACCTAAATCAATTTGAAGAATATAAGGAGAATTGTCCAAAATGAAAAGACTGACAGACTGGTATTTTAATTCGCTAAAAAAACAAATTTTGATTCCTTTTTTAGCTTTGATCATGATAAGCGGAATGGCCATCTCTTACATGAGCTATAAAAATAGTATCGAGTTGACGACCCAGGAACTTACCGGAACGACAGAAGAACAAGTCAAGTCAATGAACGATTCTTTCGAAATCTTCTTTCAAAAAACGGAAAATCAATTGGATAGGATCGGTAAGTACCCTATCATGAGTACTTATGATAAGAACCCCGAATCGATAATGGATGAATTTTCCCATACACAGTCGAGCAGTTCTGAAATAATTGGTTTATACCTTGGCACAGAGAAAGACGGAAAAACATTGATATTCCCAAAAGCTGAATTGCCGGCTGACTTTGATCCAAGACAAAGGGATTGGTATCAATCGGCTTTGAAACAAAAAAACAAGACCATTTGGACGGAACCTTATACGGATCAAGCGACAAATGCACTTGTCATTACGGCAGCAAAAGCCATATATGATGATCGTGATGAATTAATAGGCGTGCTCGGTGTCGACATCTCGATCGATACATTGATCACGATGGTCAATCAAACGAAATTCGGTGAAACGGGCTATGCGGTTTTGCTGGATAAGAAAGGGTCATTCGTTGCACATCCAGACAAGGAAAAAATCCAACAGGATATATCAAAGGAAAATATGTTCAGAAAAATGAAAAGTGCATCCGGTTCAATGATCGAGGAATACGAAGGGCAAAGCCGGATCATCGGATACGCCACCAATCCGACAACTGGATGGAGAATAACAGGGGTAATGGATGAAAATGAAGTGAAAGTCCGTGCAAGCCCGATGGTAATCGATAATATCATCACACTGCTGATCGTCTTTACTGTCACTGCACTATCTGCCATCTTCATCACCCGTTCGCTAACGAATCCCATTAAAAAGCTGCAGGAATCCATACGGAAAATGGCTGAAGGCGATTTCACAACCAATAATTTCATTTCCAGGAAAGACGAGATTGGGCAACTTGCAGAAGACACCAGCTTAATGACCAGGAATATGAGCCATATGTTAGGCGTTGTCAACAACCTTTCCGATAAAGTATCGGAATCCTCCATGACGCTAGTGGCTAGTGCAGATGAAAATTCAGCGGCAGCTAACGAGGTGGCCATGACGATGGAACAAATAGCGGCCGGTGCCATAGACCAAATTGAAGTCGGGCAGAATAACGAAATGGCTGTAAAGCTATTGGCTGATAAAATCCATGGTCTTGAAACGCAAGCGAGCAAAATGGCCACGGAATCCGAAAATATGTTCAAGGCTTCCGAAAACGGAATCACTCAAGTGCAAGGCCTCAAACAGCAATTCAATGAAACATCCCTGATTTCCAGTAAGATGAGTACGGCAGTCAAATCATTGGATGCACGCTCCAATGATATTAGTGCGATCGTAAAGACCATAAGCGGGATTGCAGGACAAACGAATTTACTCGCCCTGAATGCCGCCATCGAAGCAGCCAGGGCCGGTGAGCACGGAAAGGGATTTGCAGTTGTAGCCGATGAAGTGAAGAAATTGGCCCAACAGACGGAAAACTCACTGAAAGAAATCTCTGAAATCATTCAAGCCATGCAAACCGATACAACCAATACCGTTCATTTGATTGATCAAGTCAATCAAAAAATCCATCTTCAGGATACTTCTGTATCGGATACGGAAAATGCCTTCAGTCACATTGCATCGATTATCGCGAATACATTCAGCAATTTCGACGAAATAAAAAAGATGATGAACGATATGGTAAACGAGGTCACACGAATGGCGAGCAATGCAGAAAGCTTAAATTCGATCAGTCAGGAAACTGCAGCAGGAACTGAAGAAGTATCAGCTTCCGTAGAACAAACGAATGCTTCCATGGAACAATTAAATGCCCTGGCTAGTGATTTGGATGCCTTATCCCAGGAAATGCACAAAGAAATAAAGAAATTCACATTCTAATCAAAAAAAAGGACGAATCCTAAGGGATCCGTCCTTTTTTACCTTACTTATTTATAGAGTTCTTCTACTGTTCGTAAGCGTTTCATCGGTTTCAGTTATTCCTGAGTAAGAAGAACTGGATTTTCTCGCATTCGAATCGACTAACACAAGCAGCTTGCCACTCTTTACATCCGCTTCATATCGATTAGCTTCGTCTTCAGGTATGCCCATTCCGATTAATGTACCGGCCAATCCTCCGGTACCAGCACCTACTGCCGCTCCGGCTAATGTTGCAGCAAGCGGTCCAGCTGCCAGTACCGGCCCGATTCCCGGAATCGCCAATGCACCCACACCAGCCAATAATCCGGCAGTACCGCCCAAAATACCTCCGGTCGCCGCACCAGCTGCGAGCCCCTCCTCAACCTTTGTACCCGTTTCTTCATTCACTGTATTTAATTCTTCTTTATCTTTAGCTACCACCGAAATATCTTCACGATCATACCCTTGGGCCTGTAATGACTCAACAGCCTTTATGGCTTCTTCTCCAGTTTCATATACACCAATTATACGTTTATCCATATCTATCATCCTCCTTAAAGAATGTAAATTGTCGCTCCCCCTTTACATACCCCAGGGGATGAAAAGGCTAAACGTTATTTAACAGGAAATTATTTTGAGTTAACCCTTACTTAGAAAGGGTATATATAATAATAATATGCAAATTTTTAGGGGGGTATCATTTTGCTCATCGAGTTACTTAAAGATTTAGTATCTATTGACAGTTCAACGAAAGAAGGAGCTAACCAAGCAGTTGATTACTGTGCGGACTGGCTTAAAAAACAAGGTATTACTGTGAATGTGATCGTAAATAACGGTTATAAAATGTTTGTTAGCGAGATTGGCAGCGGAGATAAAACGGTAATTTGGAATGGCCATGTCGATGTTGTCAGCGGAACGCCGGATCAATTTTTCCCTGAGGTTCATGAAGGAAACTTATATGGGCGAGGGACAGCCGATATGAAAGCGGGAGTTGCAGGGATGATGTGTGCATTTACCGAACTGAAAGATAAGGACTTAGGTTTGAAAATCCAGCTACAAATCGTATCGGATGAAGAGATTGGCGGATTGAACTGTTCCGGATATTTAGCGAAACATGGTTATAGAGGTGACTTTGTAATCTGTGCTGAACCTACGCAATTGGGAATCGGACTCCAGGCAAAGGGTGCCCTTCGTCTCGATATTGAAGTATCCGGCAAATCTGCACACGGAAGCCGTCCATGGGAAGGCGTGAATGCAATTGAAAAGGCCTATGATCTCTATCAAAAAATAAAGGAACTTCCTTTTACCAGGGATCACACCCCCCTTTACTCTTCCCCTTCACTTAACTTAGCAAAAATTAAAGGCGGGGATGTTTATAATAAGGTACCGGATGCCTGTTTGCTAAGCCTTGATATACGTTACCTTCCTACGCAAACAATGGAAGATATCATTGCTCAGATCGAAAGTGTGACAGGAAATAATGTCCACCTTAATATGTACAGTAAACCTGTAAAAACCGAAGAGTCAGACCCATTCATCGCTATGCTCCGCCCGATTATCGAAAGCAACACCAAGCAGGATGCTGTCATTTTTGGGCAGCACGGATCCGCAGATACCGTGTTTTTTGCGGCTTATGATATCCCAGCCATTGAATTCGGTCCGAAAGGTGAGAACTGGCATGGAGATAGGGAATGCGTCAACCTTGAATCAGTGGCAGTCTATCAAAAAATGCTAGTCGATTTCGCTTCTGAATTTGTTTTAAATTAATCCAAAGCATGAAAAAAGCCGGCATCACATAGATGCGGGCTTTTTTCATGCTTCGAATATCCTTTCCTACTAAAATAAACCCCACTCAATTGTTCAATATTTCATTGTTTTTTTTACAAAATATACAGGACTTTAAAACCAGGGAACAGATCCCCATATTTCACCTCATTAAACAGGATATTCCATAAAACCAACGTTATTTACCAAAGATACGCTTATACTGACATAATAAATAATATATTTACATTCAATAGATAAGTCCTTTTGTCCTAGTTTATATTACATTTATTTATCAAAGGAAACCTTTTTGTAACACAATTACTATTCCAGCGAAACATTGTTGTCATAAAGACCTGTTATTCTAAGTCTACGATTTAAAACAAAGGAGACTATTCATTTTGAAAAAAATACTACTTCCACTATTCACTGCTTTCTTTTTGGTATTTAGTTTTTCCGGAGTTTCATCGGCTGCTACTACTACATACAAAGTTAAAAGCGGCGACACACTATGGGGTATCGCCAATAAACATAATATAACAGTCAATCAACTCAAAAGTTGGAACAACCTGAAAAAAGATAACATCCATCCAAAACAAGTTTTAAAGGTCAAGAAAACATCGACATCTGCTAAACCTAAAGCTAAAACATCATCATCCAAGAAATATAAAACGATCACCGTGAATGCAACAGCTTACACTGCGAACTGCAAAGGTTGCAGCGGTATTACAGCATCTGGTCTTAACTTAAAGAAAAACCCTAACGCAAAAGCCATCTCAGTTGACCCTAAGGTCATTCCACTAGGAACAAAAGTTCATGTAGAAGGATACGGGGATGCCATTGCAGCAGATAAAGGCGGCGCAATCAAAGGGAATAAAATTGACGTCTTCTACTCTTCTCACTCAAAAGCTATCAATTGGGGCAGAAAAACCGTTAAAGTAAAAATCTATAAATAATGATAAGCGCCAGCCTGAAACCTAATTCAGGCTGGTTTTTTGTTTTCCCCATTCTTACAAACACCTAAACAACCAGTTTCCCTTCAAACGGGAATATTTACTGAAATTTCAGTAAATGTTATGATTAGTACATCTTAATCAAAAGAGAGGTGTGCACATTGAATATTGTCATTATAGGGGCCGGGGCACTCGGCTCCTACTTTGGAGGCAGGCTGCAGCAGGCTGGGCAGCATGTTCAATATCTTGTCCGAAAAAACCGCGCCAAACAATTGAAAGAAAACGGCATCAGCATAACCAGCCCTCATGGAAACTACCAATTTAACGATCTTCATATCACAGAGGACGTAAATGATATTGTAAAGGTCGACCTTGTGATTCTCGCCGTAAAAGGCCAGCATCTGCAAGGCACCCTTCCAGATTTAAAGGTCCTTGTTGAAAAGGGCGCAAAGGTCCTCCCGCTTTTGAACGGATTGGAACATGTATCCATTTTGCAGGACGAACTGGGCGATGAAGCTGTCTTGGGAGGAAGTGCCTTCATCATCGCCACTCTTGATGAAAAAGGTCATGTCATTCACTCCAACGATAATCACGATTTGATCTATGGCCCGCTTCATCCGTCACAAGAAAAGATTTGCGATGAATTCGAGCAGGCAGCCGGATCAGCTATCATGAAGACTGGCAGAACGGAAAACATATTGATCAGGATGTGGATCAAATACATGTTCATCACCGCTTTCTCCGGTGTGACAACCGCCTCCAACCTCCCTATCGGCACGATACGGAGATTCCCTGAAACCAATGGATTGCTGGAAAAGGTCCTTGTTGAGATGAAGGAGCTCGCGAATGCCTATGGCGTCGGAATTACTATGGAGAATATTGCACAGGCGTTGGAAAACATGGCAGGCTTACCTGATGAATCCACCTCTTCCATGCACCAGGACCGCCGGAAGGGCCTAACCCTAGAAGTGGAACATTTACAGGGCGGTGCACTGCGCCTTGCCGACAAGGCCGGATTGAAACTTCCTGTGATCGGAACCCTTTACTCACTCATAAAACCATTCGAAAATTGATTTTTCCTAATACCGGCACCCCACCGGTATTTTTTTATTGCAGTTTATCAATCTATCATGAACCCTAATCCCATGACCAAAAAGAACAAAAAGAAAACAATATCACCAAAAGAATATTCTGATTCTTCCTTCTGTTACACTATAACCAAGTTAAGAAAGCGTTATCATATAACAAAGGAGAATGCACCTTGAAAATATTAAAAAATCTAACAGTTCAGGTCATCATCGGTATCATTCTGGGTATAACAGTCGGTTTCTTCTTCCCTGCTTTCGGTGAACAGCTGAAGATATTAGCTGATTTATTTATTAAAATGATTAAAATGGTCATTGCACCAATCATCTTCTTAACTGTCGTAATCGGAATTGGCGGTATGGGTGATATGAAAAAGGTTGGCCGCATCGGCGGAAAGGCACTGCTCTATTTTGAAATCGTTACCACTTTCGCGCTTGCCATCGGAATCATCGTAGTCAATCTGCTGGGACCTGGTAAAGGCTTTAACATCGATTCAGTCGAGGGCGGAGATGTATCACAATATACAACAGCCGCTTCCGAAACGGAACATGGCGCCCTTGCTTTCATTTCTAATATCATTCCTGATAATGCCGTTGCCGCACTTGCTGGCGGAGACTTACTCCCTATTCTATTCTTTGCCGTATTATTCGGATTATCAATGGCGGCAATGGGACCGAGAGTGCAGCCAGTCGTTTCTTTCTTTCAGCATATTGCCGATATTTTCTTCGGCATCGTCGGCATGATCATGAAAGTATCTCCATTGGCGGCTTTTGGAGCAATGGCTTATACAATCGGTAAGTTTGGCCTTGGTTCTCTAAGCTCTTTAGGACAATTAATGGGTAGTGTATATATCACAATGGCACTATTCATCATTATTATCCTTGGCTCGATTGCAAAAATCTACGGCTTTAATATTTTCAAGTTCATAGCCTATTTAAAAGAAGAAATCCTCTTAGTTTTAGGAACATCTTCGTCGGAATCCGCTCTACCAAGCGTGATGAAAAAACTCGAAAAATACGGTTGCTCAAAATCGGTAGTCGGTTTAGTTGTCCCAACGGGTTATTCTTTCAACCTTGATGGCACATCCATCTACTTATCCATGGCAGCGATTTTCATCGCCCAAGCCTATGGTGTCGATTTAAGCATCTGGCAGGAATTGACCCTTCTAGGAATCTTGATGTTAACATCCAAAGGAGCTGCCGGTGTAACGGGATCCGGTTTCATTACACTTGCTGCAACATTAGCTGCCTTCCCAATGATTCCAGTTGAAGGAATGGCATTACTGCTGGGAGTTGACCGCTTCATGTCTGAAGCACGCGCCATCACTAATCTAATCGGTAACAGTGTTGCTACAGTGGTCATTTCTAAATCGGAAGGTGAATTCAATTCTAATCAAGCCATCTCAGGTGATCTGGGTGAAGTGGCCGTCTCATCGGAAAAATAAGCGAATCTTGAATGAAGAGGTGTGCAACTTGCACCTCTTTTTTTTATGTCTTGCTCCCTTTCTATCAATGAATAGCCGATTTTCTATAAATAGCCAATCAAATAAATTTCAGAATCACTGAAAAGTGTTTATACTTTTATGTAAAGGTAAAAGTATATAGTTAAAAGTTTTAGTAGTTTGATGGATTTAACCAAATTAGGAGGTTTTATCATGAAGGATTACGGATTATTTATTAACGGTGAGTGGTCGGATTTTGGATTGGATAAAATTGAAGTGAGAAACCCGGCAACGGATGAAGTAGTTGCCACCGTTCCTAAAGGCGGTGCAACTGAAGCGGCGAAGGCTGCAGATGCCGCATGTGAAGCTTTTACGGGCTGGGCTGCACTCTCGGTCTACGAACGTGCTGAACTTATTTGGAAATGGCATCGATTGATAGATGATAATAAAGAAGAACTAGCCAAAATCATGACTGAAGAGCAAGGCAAGCCCCTTAAAGAGGCTCTTGGTGAAATGACATATGCAAATGGCTTTTTATCTTGGTTTGCCGAAGAAGGAAAACGGGTGTATGGCGAAACGATTCCTGCTTCCGTATCCAATAAGCGGCTTTTCGTGACAAAACAACCTGTCGGAGTTGTAGCTGTCATTACGCCTTGGAACTTTCCTGCAGCCATGATTACAAGAAAAGTTGCACCGGCGCTTGCAGTCGGCTGCACAGTCGTCATTAAACCGGCAAACCTGACTCCCATAACAGCTCTAAAAATGGCTGAATTGGCTGAAGAAGCTGGGATTCCAAAAGGAGTCATCAATGTCGTGACAGGAAAATCATCAGAAATCGGCGAAACTTGGCTTCAAGATACAAGGGTTCGTAAATTGACGTTCACCGGTTCTACAGAAGTCGGTAAAACCCTTATGAGAGGCTCAGCTGAAACGGTAAAGAAAATCTCGCTTGAACTTGGGGGTCACGCACCCGCAATCGTACTTGAGGATGCCGACCTTAATAAAGCGGTTGATGGCATCATCAGTTCGAAATTCCGTAATGCAGGACAAACATGCGTCTGTTCAAATCGCATTTATGTCCACGAAGCCATTCAAGAAGCCTTCATCAAAAAGCTCGTTGCCAAGGTCAAAGAACTAAAGGTAGGAAATGGACTGGAGGATGGCGTCGATATCGGTCCGCTTATCGATCAAAATGCAGTTGATAAGGTTCAAAAACAAATTGATGAAGCAATCAGCAGCGGTGCTAAGCTCGAAGCTGGCGGTAAATCAATAAGCGGCCTTTTTATTGAACCAACCGTACTATCCAACATTGATGACAGCATGCTCTGCATGAATGAAGAAACATTTGGTCCTTTAGCTCCTATCGCCTCCTTTAAGACTGATGAAGAGGCAATCAAAAGGGCAAATGACTCCATCTTCGGTTTGGCAGCTTACGTCTTCACTGAAAATATCACCAAGGGCATCAAATTCACCGAGGCACTTGAATTCGGTATTGTTGGCTTGAACGATGGACTTCCTTCCGTTCCGCAAGCTCCATTTGGCGGATTCAAACAAAGCGGGCTCGGCCGCGAAGGTGGACATCAAGGCATCGAAGAATTCCTGGAAGTAAAATATATTTCCTTAGGTTTGTAACCCATTTAGGCACTTTTGCTCCTTCACTAAGAAAACGGGCCCGACTTAATTGAGTCGGGCCCGTTTTTTCATTCCAATATATCTTCTTCAAGCTTTTCCTCTTTTCGGATCCTGATGAATTTTACGATATTCAATACAATCGTTTTAACAACGGAATAAGTCGGAACGGCCAAAATCATACCGATGATACCGGCAATGTTTCCGGCGACGAGCAAAAGGATGATGATGGTTAGCGGATGAGTGTTCAATTTCTTCCCGATGACTAACGGCGAAATGACATTACCATCCAGTTGCTGAATGACCGTTACAACAAGTATGACCAATAACGCTTCGGTCGGTGAATGAATCAACGCCACAATGACCGCAGGAGCCGCTCCGATAAACGGACCTACATATGGAATGATATTGGTTACCGCACCTATCAGCGCAAATAAGAACGCGTAAGGTAAACCAATGATTAAATATCCAATGAACGTTCCAATTCCGACAAACATGCAAACCAGCATCTGTCCTTGAATATAAGTGGCAAGCGTCCCTCCCGTTTCCTTAAGTACCGTTAAAGCTGGTTTTCTATAGCTAACCGGTACGAATTTCATAATGGCGGCCGGAAGCTTATCGCCATCTTTCAGCATATAAAATAGGATGAAAGGAACCGTCACGACCACTAACGTAATATTCGTCACTACACTGAAAACCGAAGACAAACTATTAGTTATATTACTCGGTAAATTCGTCAAATATTTTTGAAGCGAATCTCCTACTTCTTGCAAAGGAACATAATCTTGTTCCACCGTCCACAAAAACCATTTTGACTGAGCTGAGTCTTCAATGAACTTTCTTACTTGATTGAAATAATCCGGGAGGTTATTGACTAAATCCGTAACCTGTTTGGACAGTGACGGGCCGACCAGACCGACCAGCAAACTAATCAATCCCAGGAAAAATACATATAGCAATAATATCGATAATCCCCTAGGCACCCTTCTTTTAACCAGGAAATCAACAGTGGGGTTGAACAAAAAGTAGAGAAAACCTGAAATCAAGATTGGAAAGAACAATGTAGATGTAAAGATGACTATCGGTTCAAAAAGAAAAGAAATCTTAGTACCAACATAAAAAAGTAAAGACAATAGTAATAACTCTAACGTCCAAAAATGTAATTTTGTCTTGAACAAATTATCTCCTCCACAATAACCATTCTATTTAACTCCCTATTTCTTAGGTAAAATCTTCTTAAATTCGAAAATTAGTTTGTATGATAATCTCTCATTGTTAGCAGTTTACCATATTTCCATAACTTGAATGAATAATTATATACAAAAATAAAAGAAAAAGCCTAAAGATACAGTTCCCTATCCTTTTGATGGTTAAGCTTCATTTTAAAATATTCTATTTCCAGTGGTGCCGAAAGGTTCATGTGTTTATTATCACAAATAAGGGATACGGACCCAAATAAAAAAACCCCGCTGTATTGGCGGGGTGGTTTTATGTTTTATTTTTGATCTTGTAGTACTGCTTCAAGCATCGTACCATTTTTAGCTAGGTTTGTATGCCATGAAAATGCTTTTTCAAGAATGTGCGGAGTTTGATGCCCGCCAGTTTGCGCAACAGCTTCAGTGAAGTATGCACGAAGCTGTGGACGGTAGTCAGGATGCGCACAATTTTCTATGATTAACTCTACGCGCTCTTTTGGTGCCAAACCACGTAAATCAGCGATTCCTTGCTCTGTCACTAATACATCCACATCATGTTCAGTATGATCCACATGTGAAACGAAAGGAACGATACTAGAAATTTTGCCGCCTTTCGCATATGATTTCGTTACGAAAATGCCTAGGCGTGAGTTACGGGCAAAATCTCCCGATCCACCGATTCCATTCATCATTCTTGTCCCAGAAACATGTGTCGAATTCACGTTACCATAGATATCACACTCTAACGCTGTATTGATTGAAATCAAGCCAAGGCGACGGATGATTTCAGGATGGTTAGATATTTCTTGTGGACGAAGAACTAGTTTATCACGGTATTTTTCAAGCTCACCGTAAACTTGTTTACCTTTTTCTTCAGCTAATGTAATCGAACACCCTGAAGCGAATTTAACTTTTCCAGCATCGATCAAATCAAATACCGCATCTTGCAGCACTTCTGAATATACTTCCAAATCTTTAAATTCAGAATCAAGGAAGCCAGCGAATACTGCATTTGCAACTGAACCTACTCCCGACTGAAGCGGAGCAAGGCTTTCAGTTAAACGGCCAGCCTTGATTTCTTCACGAAGGAAGTTAATAAGGTGGTTGGCGATTGTTGCAGTTTCTTCATCCGGCGGCACGATTGTAGAAGGTGCATCAAGATCTGTGGAAACGACGATTCCCATTACTTTTTCAGGATCAACGGCAATACCGATCGATCCAAGGCGATCACTTGCTTTAGTCATAGGAATCGGTTCGCGTTCTCCTTGATTTGCTGGTGTATATATATCATGCATCCCTTCCAATCCTTCTGGATGGGATACGTTCAATTCAATGATTACATGTTTAGCTTCTTGTACGAATATGGCTGAATTTCCTACAGAAGTTGTCGGGATGATTAATCCATCTTCCGTAATCGCCAATGCTTCGATGATTGCAAAATCTATAGGCCCGACAATGCCTTGACGAACTTGTTCAGCTGTATGAGATAAATGCTGATCTACATAAGTGACTTCATCAGCATTGATTTTATTGCGAATACCTTTATCCGCTTGGAACGGCAAACGTTTGTTTATGATACCTGCTTCTGCCATATGTTGGTCGACTTCCGGCCCTAATGAGGCACCTGTAAATACGTCAACTTTGAATTTTTCAGTTTTAGCTCTTTCAACTAGAGCCATCGGAATAACTTTAGCATCTCCAGCACGAGTAAAACCACTCATACCGAGTTTCATCCCATCTTTAATCCATGAAGCTGCCTCTTCCGCTGTAACTACTTTCCCCTTAAACTGTTCGTTGCGAATTTTTTTGAAAACGCTTTCGTTCATACAAAAGACCCCCATTTTTCGCTTTTCTTACACTTAATTTTATCAATCCTGTGTAATCATCACATTCGATTTCGAATGAAAAGCCTTAAATAGAGCATAAACCAGCATTTTTTTGACATAAAGGAGAATCACTAAAATCCCAAAGCCCTTCTAAATTGACTTGCATATGTTTGACTGACCTGGATTTTGGAATTGTCTTTCATTATCAGTAAAAATGTAGAATGAAAATCAGGAAGGATCTCTTGTATATAGTTGATATTGACGATGTACGAACGATGCACACGAATGAATAAATCACTAGGTAAAATGAATTCCAATTCACTTAAGTTCATTTTATGAAATCCACTCACACGTTCGGACTGAATCTTAGTTTTCCTATTTTGAGCTTCCAAATACATAATTTCATCATATGGAAGCGGTATCCAGCGGTCATCTGTTTTAATGGTCAAGAATGATGTCGGTAAAATTAATGGCTTTGACGGCAAAATGGCCGTTACCGCCCCTAAAGGATTGTCCTCGTCCATGATAGGAACACTCAGCCCATAGTATGGTACGCCAAATACATTACTTTCCACTTGCACCCCTATTTTTTTACGAACACTCAACGCTTTATATGTCGCCGTTTTTTCACTGATTAAATCACCCGGTTTTATTCTTAAGTCAACTTGTTTGCTCGGTTGATAATAAATGTATTTTTCAGAATCAGCCACAGAAATTGAAGCATCCTTCGGTACAAACTCCCTGATGATATTCAAAACGGATTCGACCGTAAATTGATCCATTTCCTTTCACCTCTTAAAAGAACATATTAATAATTTCCCTATTTATTAAACAGGGCATTCATGAAATAATTCATCGTTTTCTGGAAAACTTACATTTTTTTGAATTTGGTTTTCGTAAAATAAAGAAAAATGGAAGTAACTAAGCGAATAACGTCAAAAAAAGCAAAAAAATCGTATTTAAATTTATATCCTTATTCATTATAGTTGGAAAGCTCCCCGATTTCCATGGGGGATTCTAGAAAAAAGTTTCCTTTTACCTAACATTCAAATTCCAAAGCCGGGGTTGGGCAACAAACGCAAAAAGAAGCCGCTCTCCCCATCTTGGATAACGGCTGAAAGGTTATTTTTTTAAACGAGGATTTTGAAACGAGGATTTTATTCGAAGGGATAATATCTCTTCTAAGTTTTTCAATGGCAATTCTAATAAAAAGGATCGGTCATCAGGTTGATATACACCCTCTGAAATGAGCGTATTAACAATCTTCTGTTTTTTCGCATTAACAATTCGGACCAGTCTCCCCATTTTCAGCCCCCTTTCCTTAATCGACTGTATCCGGCATATTCGGCCAAATTAATCACAGCATCAGATGTCATTCTTTAACGCATCATGACCTTCTTTTCCGGTCCGGATATTCACGACATTCGCCAATTCATAAATGAAGATTTTACCGTCACCAGGCTTACCGGTACTCAAGAACTTCCTTGCTACATCCACAACATCCTGAACTGGCACCTCACACACTACAATTTCGATTTTCATTCTGTCATGCAATGACATTTCACGATTTCTGCCTCTATATGTTTCCACATAACTCTTCTGAAGACCCGTTCCTTTTACTTCCGAAACCGTCATTCCACTCACCCCAATTTTTGCAAGTTCCGCTTTGAATTGTTCAAACTTGATAGGGCGTGTAATTATTTCTATTTTCGTTAAAACCTCGGACATATGAGCCCCCCCTTTAAATTGATTCGTGATAAGCCTTTTCTCCATGAAGTGTAAGATCAAGCCCCATTGACTCATCTTCTTCACTGACACGCAACGGCACGAAAAGGTTAATGACTTTCGCAACGATATAAGTGACCACGGCAACGAAAATATATGTCGCGACGATCGCTACAAGCTGCTTCCACAACAAGTTGAAGTCGCCATAGAATAAACCATTTGCCCCGCTTTCGTTTACGGAAGTGGTCGCGAACAAACCTGTCGCGATGCCCCCCCATGTCCCACCGATCCCATGTAATCCGAAAGCATCAAGCGCATCGTCGTAACCCAGTCTATTCTTCAGGAAGAATACGCCCCAGAAACATACGGCACCGCCGAGGACACCGATGATGATGGAAGAGGCAGTGGTTACGAATCCACAAGCAGGTGTAATGGCTACCAAGCCTGAAATAGCTCCGGATACCGCACCCAGCAATGTTGCCTTTTTATTAGCCATATACTCAACGATCAGCCAGCCAATGATACCAGCCGCCGCTGCAACTGCTGTATTAACGAATACATTCATCGCCACTTCATTGATTGTCAATGTGCTTCCGACGTTGAAGCCGTACCACCCGAACCAAATTAATGAACCTCCGAGGAATGTTAAAGGAAGATTATGTGGTGCACTGTCACCCGACTCTTTTCTTTTACCTAACATGATCGCCAAAACCAGACCCGCAACCCCTGAAGAAATATGGACGACGTTTCCACCTGCAAAGTCAAGTGCACCCAATTCCGCTAACCAGCCGCCTCCCCATACCCAGTGTGCAACAGGAGCGTATACGAATAAAGACCAAAGGATCGTAAAAATCAGGAATGCTGAAAACTTCATCCGCTCGGCAATGCCACCTGCAATGATTGAAACTGTTAACACGGCAAAAGTCATTTGGAATAACATGAACAAACTATGAGGAATTGTTTCGCTGTATGGCCCAGGTGCAAAGCCTACATCTTTTAAACCAGCCCAGTCCAGACCGCCCAGAAATGCATTACCAGGTGAAAATGATAATGAATACCCAATCAGCACCCAAAGAATCGAAATGACAGCCAGTGGCATGTAACTATGCATTGCCGTATTCAGGACATTTTTACTCTTTACCATCCCTCCATAAAATAGGGCAATCCCTGGTGTCATTAGCCAAACCATCATCGTCGCCAAAAACATGAATACCGAATCCGCCATTTGCATACTGTTTTTTTCCCCCTTGTTTTTATATATGTTATGTTTATTAACACTAACATGTTATATTTTTTATCATATACTCAATTTTCTAAAAATTCAACTTAATTTTTATTTACCATGAAAATATGTGAGGTTATATAACATCACTATTAAATAAGGATCAGAAAGAATGGGTTTTTTCGTTTTGAAAATCCTTTTCACCAATTTCACGAATCCATTCCCATTACATTTCCCCCTCTACTTATTTCCGTTCTAAAAAAATCCATTAAAAAAAGGGTCCTCCTATTGAGGGCCCTTCAAAAGATATTAAGTTAGCAGCAACGAGACACTTTCCCACCCTTTGCATTATAACGCTCATCCTGGGCTTCACAGAAAAATTCTTTCCTGGTTTTCACAGGATCTTCAGGATGATGCATTTTCATATGCGCCACATAAGTATCATAGCTCGGCACGCCGACCAGCAAACTGACGAATTGCTTTCTGTAGCTGAGAATTTTAATCAATCTTTTCAACATTGCCTTCCCTCCCTTATGATGTCCTTGATACATAAGGTGTTTCATGTAAATCTATTTTCTGGTTCTTCAAGACTTTTATCCATAACCTAATTGCGGAAATCAGGACCGTGATCACCACGATCATGAAGATGGCACATAGGGCAGCATCCACATAATCATTGACGATAACCCGTTTCATCTCGGTAAGGTTAGCTGCCGGAGCAAGAATTTCCCCATTATCATAGGCCGCTTTAAACTTATCCTTATGTGCCAAAAAGCCAATAGCCGGGTTTTCGTGGAACAGCTTCTGCCACCCAGCCGTCATGGTCACTATCAACAAGAATGTTGTAGGTACAAGGGTGACCCATGTGTACGCTTTTTTGCCCATTTTGAAAAGGACTGTCGTCCCAAGCAGCAACGCAATGGCGGAAAGCATTTGATTCGCAATTCCAAACAATGGCCAAAGGGTGTTGATTCCGCCAAGAGGATCAATGACCCCTTGATAAAGGAAGTACCCCCAGCCGATTACACAAATGGCAGTCGCAATAATATTGGGCAGCCATTTATTCGTTTCGGCAAAAGGTTTGTAAAAGGTCCCGATTATATCCTGTATCATAAAACGCCCTACCCTGGTTCCAGCATCAATGGTGGTCAATATGAACAATGCCTCGAACAAGATCGCGAAATGATACCAGAACGCCATCAAGGACGCTCCGCCAATCACCTGCGAAAAGATATGGGCCATGCCGATAGCAAAGGTTGGAGCTCCTCCAGTGCGGGATATAATGGTCTCTTCCCCAACATCGTCTGCAAGGCCGGTAATCATCTCAGGTGTCAAAATGAAACCCCAATCGGATATCGTAGCGGCCACTTGAGCTGGCTCCGTTCCCACAACGGCACCCGGGCTATTAATGGCAAAATAGATACCAGGAGTCAGTACACAAGCTGCTATCATCGCCATGATGGCTACAAAGGATTCAGTCAACATCGCCCCGTATCCGATTGGACGTGAATGGGATTCGCGTTCGATCATTTTAGGAGTTGTTCCTGAAGAAACGAGTGCATGGAAACCTGATACCGCCCCACAAGCGATCGTAATGAATAGGAACGGGAATAAGTTTCCGGAAAATACAGGTCCTGTTCCATCGATGAATTGAGTGACGGCAGGCATTTCAAGGCTTGGCATGACAATAAAGATTCCAAGTGCAAGTCCGATGATCGTACCGATTTTCAAGAATGTACTCAAGTAATCACGCGGTGCCAATAACATCCATACAGGCAAAACGGAGGCAACGAAGCCGTATACAATCAACATGATGGCAATCGTTTCCCCACTGAAAGTGAACATTGGCGCCAATGTTGCGCTCTCTGATACAAAGCGACCGAAATATAACGCGAGCATCAATAGTACGATTCCGATAATCGACCCTTCGCCAACCCGTCCAGGCCTTACATAGCGCATGTAAATGCCCATAAGCACAGCGATCGGTATGGTCGAGGCAATCGTGAACATCCCCCACGGACTCCCCACGAGCGCCTTTACGACAACCAGGGCAAGTACAGCTAATAAAATGATCATGATACCCAGAATACCGATCATCGCTATCAAGCCTGTAATCGGTCCAATTTCCTCCTTGATCATTTCTCCCAATGATTTGCCGTTACGGCGCATCGAACCGAAGAGAATGATGAAATCCTGTACGGCACCAGCCAATACAACACCGACTACGAGCCATAGTGTCCCAGGCAGATATCCCATCTGCGCTGCAAGGATGGGACCAACGAGAGGGCCTGCTCCGGCAATCGCTGCAAAATGGTGGCCAAACAACACCCATTTGTTTGTAGGAACATAATCTTTCCCATCATTATTCGCTTCCGATGGAGTCTGGCGATTGTCATCTAGTTCAAACACTTTCCGTGCAATGAATTTACTATAAAAGCGGTATGCAATTGAATAAACACAGAGTGCTGCAGTGACAATCCACATGGCATTGATGCTTTCGCCCCGGTTTAGCGCGACGAAACCAAAACTCACCGCACCCAACGCAGATATGATCCCCCAAAGAAAAACTGACTTAAGCGCTTTCATTTCTTTCCATCTCCTCTCTATTTTGAACTGGTGTGCAACTATAAAAAACTTCATTCATAAGGGGCTAGGGCTTTATTCCTCCTCTTACCCATTAAATTTAAAGAATTTTATATATATTCTGAATTATATGTTACCTTAAGGTTTTTTAGCAATAGCAAATTAGTCAATTTGTAAAGTGTTTTCCATTATTTTGTCGATAATTCTCTCTGTCCCCACCAAGATGGAATGGGTGTTTTCACTCTTAATAAAACCGCATTTGGTGAAAACTCCGCGTTTTTTCCCAGGTTTAAGGTCCTAATAACGGGACCAACACAAAAAATGTGCGCCCTGACGGCACACATTCTATCTTCATCCAATCTGGTTTCCCCTTAATGAACTGCGAAACAGTTCGTAATAAAAACCCCTCTGCCGCAACAATTCTTCATGGGATCCCTTTTCAATGATCCTTCCTTCATCAAGTACAAGGATTTGGTCACTTTGCTGAATTGTATTCAATCTGTGGGCAATGACAAAACTTGTCCTTCCCTCCATCAAACGGTGTAAAGCCTCCTGGATTTTAAGCTCTGTAATCGTATCTATGCTACTTGTCGCTTCATCCAAAATCAAAAGAACGGGATCGGCTAGTATAGCCCTGGCAATCGATAATAGCTGGCGCTGTCCCTGGCTTATTCCATTGCCATCCTGATTCAGGATGGTATCATACCGATCCGGCAGTTTCATGATAAAGGAATGGGCATTGGCAAGCTTGGCTGCGTCCACCACTTCTTCATCTTCGGCATCCAGACGGCCGTAGCGGATATTTTCACGAATCGTACCTTGAAACAAAAATGAATCCTGTAAAACGAATCCCATATGCTTACGGAGACTGGACCTCGTCACCTGTTGGATATCCTGGCCATCAATCAATATCCGGCCGCTGTTCGGCTCATAAAAACGGGCTAGAAGATTAATGATCGTAGTCTTACCTGCCCCAGTGGGACCTACAAGCGCGATGGTCTCCCCTTTTTCCGCACGGAAATCAACATCATATATCGTTTGCTCCTCATCATTATACGAAAAGGAAACACCCTTAAATTCCACCTCACCACGGACATCACGAAGTTCAGAGGCCTGTTTCTCATCCACTTCCTCTTCTTTTTCATCAAGTATGGTGAAAACCCGCTCCGCACCAGCAACAGCCGAGAGTAGTGTATTGAATTGGTTAGCAAGGTCATTGAGGGGACGGGTGAATTGCCTTGAATACTCGGTGAAAATAACAATGACCCCGATGGAAACCGTCCCTATGCCACTCAGCGCCAAAAACCCCCCGACAGCAGCTATTACCGTGAAGCTTAAGTTGTTCAGCAAATTCATCAATTTCGGAATCAGCCCAGAGTATGATTGTGATAGGAAACCAGCTTTCTTTAAGTTTTCACTCCGGATGACAAAATCCCGGATCACTTTATCTTCCTGTGAAAAAGCCTTTACAATCCGTTGTCCGGAAATCGTTTCTTCTATAAACCCATTCAGTTCTCCAAGATTCTTCTGCTGTTCTTTAAACAGCTTTCCCGTCCGGTTAGTTATCCACCTCAGACCGAAGAACATAAGAGGAACGATTAATAATGTTAGAACAGTTAATAAAGGGCTCAAATACAGCATAACTCCGATTGTCCCGACCAGTGTCAGTACACTGGAAAAAATCTGGATGACAGAACTATTCAAAGTTGAACTGACATTTTCTATATCATTCGTGACCCTACTCATCAATTCCCCATGCTGACGCCGGTCAAAAAAGGGAATGGACAACTGGTGAAGCTTTTTGAACAATTGATTGCGCATCGCATAAACCGTATCCTGCGCGATTCCGATCATCCAATAATTCTGAAGCCACATGGATAGCGAATAGAATATATAGACCCCGAGAAGTCCGAAAAGAAGGCTGATCAGCCCCCCGCTATCTCTTGTGACAATATAATCATCAATGGCCATCCCAACAAGAAAAGGGCCAAGCAATCCCAAAACCGAGCTTATCAGCACCATGAAAAGGACACAAAATAGCAGGCTTTTATTTGTTGCTAAGTAGGGAATGATCCTTTTTATCGTATTCCAGGAGTTGACCGGTTTAGCCCTTGCCTTATCGGGAGATGTTCTTCGACTCAAGAGAAATCCCCTCCTCCCCAAACTGTGAGTGAACGATTTTTCGATAAAGATCGCTTGTTTTCATCAAATCCTGATGTTTCCCCAGCGCAAGCACTTGACCGCTTTCCAGCAACAATATTTTGTCCGCCTCCATAGCTGTACTGATTTTTTGTGTAATGATAAGCGTTGTGCATGTATATTCCTTTAAAGCAGCAAGCAATTTACTTTCCGTTTTTAAATCCAGCGCGCTCGTACTATCATCCAGAAGGAGAATCTTTGGTCTGCGCACCAATGCCCTTGCTATCGATAAGCGCTGTTTTTGCCCTCCGGACAGATTCACACCTTTTTGTCCTAACTGGGTTTCATATTGTTTCGGAAGTTTCTTTACGGTCTCATGTACCTGAGCATGCATGGCCGCTGTCACGATTTCCTCCATCGAGGCATCTTCTTTCCCCCAAGCGACATTATTTCTTATGGTTCCTGAAAAAAGCAGGGCCTCTTGCGGAACATAGCCGATTCTTTTCCGCAGCGAATTCAAGGGAATATCTTTTACATCCTGGTCATCAATTCGAATGGAGCCGCTTTCAACTTCGTATAATCTTGGAATCAGCTGAAACAGTGATGTTTTCCCAGATCCCGTCGCTCCTATGATGGCAAGCGATTCTCCTGGATCGATGGAGAAGCTCAAGTTTTTCAATATCGGGGTTTCGGTTCCAGGATAGCGGAAAGATACATCCAGAAACTTGATGCCTCCCCCATTGACGGCCTCACTCTTGCTTTCCGCCTTGCCTTCATCAATGTCTATCGGGGTTTCGAATATTTCCGTCACTCGTTCCGCTGAAGCCTTCGCACGGGAAATGACCATGATCAGCCATGAAAAAACGGAAAGGGATGCAGCAATCCTCGTGGCATAGTTAACGATCGCCACAACCTCCCCTATCTGTATATCTCCCGTTGTTATAAATTCGCTTCCAAGCCAGAGAATGATCAGAATCGCCACATTCATGACAAGCATCAACACAGGCATAGTCGTTTCAATTAAACGAAGGGAAGTCACAGTCTTTCTTTTCAACTCTTCATTCGCATCGTCAAATCGGCCGATCTCATGCTCCTTACGAAGAAAAGCTTTGATCAAGCGCATGCCTATCAGGTTTTCCCTCATGACGCCATTGACGTTATCGAGTTTATTCTGCACGAGCTTAAACAGCTTGGCCGCTCTTTTCATCACCCATCTAAGGAAGAAGACAAGAACCGGAATTGAAATGACCAAAACAAGGGATAGTTTCAAATCGACCGTAATTGCCATTATCGCCCCGCCGATTACGATCAATGGCGCCCTTGCCATGATGCGCAAGCCCATAAAAACCGTATTTTGAAGTTGGGTCACATCATTCGTCATCCTTGTTATCAACGAGGAAGTCGGGATATTATTCAAATTCGCAAAAGAAAACGCCTGTATTTTACCAAAAAGGCTTTTCCTTACATCATGTCCAAAGCTTTGACTTACATGTGATGCCGTAAAGGAATTAACGATCCCGCCAAGGAATGAAAAAACGGAAAGTCCAACCATGACACTTCCCCATTTAATCACCACCGATAAATCTTTCTGCAAAATGCCATCATCAATTATTTTTGCTATAAATAGAGGCTGTAACAGCTCTACCCCGAGCTCGACAATCATTAAGGATAAAGCAAGAATGATCAAAAGCCAGTATGGCTTAAGAAATGAGGACAAATTTTTCATCTATGACACCCTTCGATTCTTCATATGTAGATAGCATCTTTTCATCCTCTCATTATACATTTTTATACAGATTTTTTAAAAGAATTTAACTATTATAAAGGATTGGTAAATATGTTGAATTTTTTTTATAAATACCCTTGACAAATTATACGAAATAAGCGAAAATTCTAATTGATAATGATTTTCAATTTCATTATCGCTCTCTGAAATTTGATAAGCATTACGATATTCTCTTATCGTACCCTTTTGATATTGTACAAAGCTACAATGTCGCCCCGGCTTCTCTGTGCCTAGTAAAATTATATGCTCATTAGCGAATGCAAGTCACTAGAATATTGCCCCCTCTTTATTCAAGTAATTTATTCACGCTGGAAGCATATTAGGCAGCCGGGGATTATTTTTTTAAACTATTAAACTTACATATATGATTAAAGGAGCAGGATGATCATGAAACTAGAAGATATCATTAAAGAGCGGCGCAGCATCAAACGATTTAAGGACATTCCTGTTCCTATTGATACCATCCAATCATTATTGGGAACTGCGACATGGGCACCGAACCATAAAATGACCCAACCATGGCGCTTCGTCGTGGTGCATGGTGATAGCCGTTTAAAACTCGCGGAAGCAACCAGTGCATTCATGGCCAACAAAGAGAAGGACCCTGAAAAGAAAAAAGACGCCGGACAGCGAGGATATAATAAACTTATAGGTGTACCGATGTTTGTCGCGGTGATCATGGAAGAGAATCCGAATCCCATGACACGTGAAGAAGATTATGCGGCCACAAGTGCCTTGATCCAGAATTTCAGTCTGCTTGCCTGGGAACAAGGAATTGGGATGATATGGGAAACATACGGCATGATACACAGCATGGATTTTCGTGAAGCTTTAGGCGTGAAACCAGGAGAGAAGATCGTCGGCAGCCTTCACGTC
Organism: Peribacillus sp. NPDC058002; assembly: GCF_042886655.1. Lineage (NCBI taxonomy): Bacteria > Bacillati > Bacillota > Bacilli > Caryophanales > Bacillaceae > Peribacillus > Peribacillus sp. NPDC058002. The sequence continues at coordinate 113,673 of NZ_JBHVQU010000002.1, forward strand.
GGCTATCCCGATATGATCCCCACTCCACGTCCAAGGAAAGAGATCGATCAAATACTGACCATCTTGGACTAATATAAAAGAAAAACCACCAATCCTCAATTGGAGGCTCAGACTGTAGACAAACTCTCGATGAAAATCGAGTTTGTCTACAGTTTTTTTATAGTTTTTACAATTTGACGGTTGTAACGTAGGGCTTTCGATTTCCGCGGGCATTCATTCCGGGAGTCCCCTCGGCTTACGCCTGCGGTGTCTTCCCTAGCAGCCTTACACTCCAATCCACTTTGTTTTAATATAAAGATAGAACTCAATCCTACATTCTTTTTTATTATATAGAAGTATTAAACTTGAGGTGATAAGGATGCTTTCTAAACATGATGCTATTCAGCAAGAACAACTCGAATTAATTATTTTAAATCAATTCGTGCCAGTGAATCATTTTGCCCGTTAACTTGATGCTGCCATCGACATCTCTTTCATTTATGATTTGGTGAAAGTGATGTATTCAGAGGTTGGACGCCCCCTTTTTATCCGTTTCAAGAGCATCAACTCCGTTCTCCTCCAATTGCTTTAGCCACTTGACAAATGGGCATTAAATTAAGACAGACAGCCTGATCCATACAGCGTGTCTGTTAGCTTGGAATGATTACCCCCAAACAGTCATTGTCACTATCATAAAGAACCCGATGAAAAATCCAGCGTTTTGTATAATGACTAAAAGATTAATCACAAAAACCCCCTTCTAAAAGGAGGTCTTTGAACTATTATTCTCAAAAGAACTCGTGATATAATGCCTGAATTGCCGTCTCTTCGTTATGCCCTTTCACACCGAACATCATGCTTACCTCCGAAGAGCCTTGATTGATCATCTCAATATTCACCTTTGCTTCGGCCAAGGCTTTTGACGCTCTTGCCGTTGTACCGACATTATGGCGCATTCCTTCCCCTACAACCATGATCAAGGCAAGATCATGCTCCACATTCACTTCATCAGCATGAAGCTCTTTCTTGATTCGTGAAATGATTTTCTTCTCGGCTTCACCCTTCATCTGGTCCTGCCTTAGAATAAGCGTCACATCATCGATGCCCGATGGAATATGTTCATATGAAACTCCATAATCTTCGAGGATGTGCAGCAGTTTCCGGCCAAAACCAACTTCCCTGTTCATCAAATATTTGCTAATGTAAATGCTGCAAAATCCTTTATCACTTGCAATGCCAATAACCGGCCCATTCGTATTATCCCGTGTACTTACAATGCGGGTCCCTTGTGCCGCCGGATTGTTCGTATTCTGGATATGGACAGGTATTCCCGCTCGGAATGCTGGAATCAGCGCCTCATCATGAAATACCGAGAAACCTGCATAAGAAAGTTCACGCATTTCACGATAAGTTAATTCCCGGATTCCCTTTGGATTGGAAACCACATTTGGATTCACCGCATAAACGGCATCCACGTCCGTAAAGTTCTCATACAAATCAGCTTTGACCCCATTCGCAAGAATCGAACCCGTAATATCAGAACCGCTTCTTGAGAAGGTTAAAACATCACCATCTAACGTATAACCGAAGAACCCTGGGAATACTACGATTCCAGGCTCATCACGCAGAGCATATAACCGATCATAAGATTCTGGAAGCACCTTGGTAAATCCACCTTCATCCGTTACGATCAAGCCAGCCTTCTTCGGATTTATATACTGCGCCTCTACTCCAAGGCTTTGGAAATAACCTGCGACCAGCTTTGCATTATTATCCTCGCCACTGGCCTTCAAAGTATCCAAATAGCGCTTCGGGTTAGTTTGGTCTGCATGCAACAGCGCCATTAAATTTTCGCGGATCCCAGTGACGACACTCTCTGATATATCCAGTTCTTCAGCAATGCTCGCATAGCGGGATACGACATCTTTTATCAAATGCTCTCCGTTATCCCCGCGCAGTTGCTGTTCAGCAGCTTCAATCAATAAATCCGTCACCTTTATATCATCGGAATTGCGTTTCCCTGGAGCCGAAACGACTACAATCTTCCTCTCTGGATCAGAAACAACAATTTCGAATACCTTTCTCAACTGTTCACCTGACGCAAGTGAACTTCCACCAAACTTTGCAACTTTCATCTCGACAACCCCTATTTTCGTAAATATTCTGTCAAAATTAACTCTCCCTATTATTACGCTTTTTCTCGAAACAATCAAGTGTAAATTCCGTTACAGGAGGACAATTGTGTTTTTAAAAAGGACAAAACAACAAGACCACTAATCGATAATAGCTAAAAAACTAAAAAAGACAACGGGCATTTGCCCATTGTCTCTCCTATTCTTTAGCGATTATCCACGGTTTCAGGATATAAGTCATGGTTCATCAAGCGGTAATCCGCCATTTCCTCATATTTCGTACCTGGTTTCCCATAATTCGTGTAAGGGTCGATGGAAATTCCGCCCCTAGGTGTAAACTTGCCCCAGACTTCAATATATTTAGGATCCATCAATTCGATTAAATCATTCATGATGATGTTCATGCAGTCTTCATGGAAATCACCGTGATTGCGGAAGCTGAATAAATAAAGTTTCAATGATTTGCTTTCCACCATTTTCACACTTGGAATATAGCTGATGTAAATGGTCGCAAAGTCCGGCTGGCCCGTTATCGGACATAAGCTAGTGAATTCCGGGCAATTGAATTTGACGAAATAATCCCGGTTCGGATGTTTGTTATCGAATGACTCAAGGATTTCAGGCGCATAGTCGAATGTATATTTTGTTCCTTGATTCCCAAGCAGTGTGATATCTTTTTTTAACTCTTCTTCTTTTCTTCCAGACATTAAAAGTCCTCCTAATCCCACGTTTCAGGGAGATTCATAAAATGGGCCTCTATATAACAAAAACCATATCTCCTCAAAGATATGGTTGATTCGCGAAAAATATCAAAGCCATAGTTTTTTTAAGAGGGTGATGCTATGAACCTCTCCCGTTTATCGGGAAATATTTTAAAATTGTCATAGTAAATATAGAAAAAAATATCTAATCTGTCAATCATACTTTTAAAATTTGGTTTGATTCCAGCATGCATTCAGCTTAAAATGTAGAAGAAGTTTATCCTACATGAAGGAAGAGATTACGTCAATGTGGATTTTTGCAGCCCTCATCACGAGTTTATGTTTTGGAATCAATAACAGCATTTTTAAATGGAGTAGCGGAAAGGGTTACTCAAAAGTACATATCCAATTTTTCTTTTATTTTTCAGCTTTTATTTTGGCCATATCTTATGGAGTATCTGTGGATGGTTTACAGTTTAACTGGCTGTCCATCATGCTTGGTGGAGCCATTGGGGTACTGAACGCTAATGGTAATATCCAGATGGCAAGCGCCTTTGAAAAAGGACCGGCAAGCTTGACATCTCCTTTAATCGCAGCGAATGCAATATTCCCCATTCTCTGTGCTGCTTTAATTTTTCACGAACATATTTCTACTTTGCAGTGGACTGGAATCGTCTGCATGTTTCTCGCTACATTAGTCATTCAGTATACACCTAATGCTAAAGGCAACCATCAATATGTCCCTTGGATGATGCACACATTATTATCCATTTTATCTTTTGGTGTGCTAGGCATTCTTATGACGACATCAACACGTCTTCATTTAAATTCCCTTGATATCCTGGTATCAATGTATGGAGGCGGAACTCTTTATCTTCTTTCGGCTCTGGCCTTTAAAAAGGAAAAAATCAAGCTAAAGGAAGTCAAAATCGGTTCCTTGGTGGGCCTTTTAAGCACTATAGGCTATGGATGTTATTTCTTTGCGTTGAACACTGGCATCGCAAGCATCATCTTCCCTGTCGTCAGCCTGAACTGTTTAGTTGTCGTATTCGCAGGATGTTATTTATTCAAGGAAAAACTAAAAAACTATCAAGTTGCCGGCGTACTTGCAGCATTAATCGGCATTATCTTGACTAAAATATGAATATAGTTCATTTACAAAAACGACCTGACAGCCATGAGTACAAGCCAGGCCGTTTTTTATTGTGCCGGGAAATAGGGTGGTCAAAAAAAAGTGTTGACACACCCTTAAAAATATCAGATAATTTTGAATATTAATTCTTTATGTTTTACTACTTTTGAAATGTTTGAAAAATCCTCTGTCACGGGTATTAAAGAAATAGGTACAACCACCCCATTTAATTCTGAATTAGGAAAGGAAAGATGCATAATGGTAAAAGTTACGGTAACGGTTGATTTTCAAGGAAAATCTTATCAAACTAACGTCCTTACTAAACCGGATACGGATCATGAAGTAATTTTACAACAAGCGCTTCATCAAGTTGAAAAACAATGGAAAGCATAAAAAGGCAGGCATCGCAATAGATACCTGCTTTTTTATTACAATATAAATAATTTCATATGCACGATGAAAGAACCTCTTACAGTAATCCCCTCTCTTTTAATTGCATTTTCCAAAAAAACTAAAATTATGACGTCAGTTTGTGTACTAGATTTTTAATAAAATTCATTAAAAACCGGTCTCAGTTTATAGACAAAAGAGTTCTATATAAAGCTAATTGGAACGCAGGGTTACGAGACTCCTGCGGGGAAAGCGAGTGCCTGGAGCGGAAATTAACGGTTAAATTGTCTACAGTCTAAGACGGTCCTTAACGAGACCGTCATTTTTTTATTAAACTAATTTACTTATTAATGGCACGGAATGCTCTTGGAGGCTATCTGAAAGAAGACTATAAGAAATGACTTTCTTCTTGTACTGTTTGACTACATCGACGTGGTCATTGTAAATGTATACAAATAACCTAACATCCTTTTTGCTTCCTTTAGTATCAATGACCAATGGAATCCCACTGTTCTCTGGGTGTAAAAACAATTGCTCGTTCCCTGGGAATATATGATTTTTTTTCAAAAATCTAGCGTTATTAAAATAACTAATGACTTGAATTTTTTTCTACACCTTCCAAACGTTTTCCGTCAAAGGTTACAATCGCATTCTCGTCACTAATTTCTGAGTGTATTTTAAATTTGCTGATAATCCAATTAACTGCATCGGTTGGAAGGCAGGAAACCAATATTTTTAACAAACTTAAGATAATGGTCAAAATCAGACCCGCAATGTCAATTTCATCATCTCCGCTGCGTTTATAAATGCGTATATCGCTTATTATATCAAAAGGTCCGACAGCTTTTCTTAGAAAATCTGTACGTTCTATTAACGTTACTTCTGTAAAACAATTTTTATTTGAACGCACGGCCAAACTTCGATAGGGACAATTATCCGTTTATACATATAATGTTCCGAAATGGTTATACTAAACAAAATGGGTTCATCAACATCTTAAAAGTATGAAGTGGATAAAGCCGTATATGAAATTCTACTTACTACTTTTAAATACAAAAAAACCGGGCGTCATCAAGACGCCCAGTTTTTCCGGAATGGATTATTGATATCCCCAAACCATTGTTAGCAATGTACCGAAAATTGTAACCAATGCAACGAACAATCCGTAATAAACGTTTGTGTAAATCGATGCTTTATCTTCAGACTCTCCTGCATGCATGAACATAACAAATTGAAGTGCAGCTTGCATGAAAGCTGTAACAAGTAGGATGATCACAGCCATTTTAAGTGAGAGATCAAACACAATAACTGATAGTGCGACCAAAGTCAGGACTAGCGAAAAGGCAAATCCCATAACTTGGCCCCGTGGGAATAATTCTTTCATATTACATCATTCCTTTCAGATAGACGAAACTGAAGATGAAAATCCAGACAACGTCCAAGAAATGCCAGTAAAGTGAAAAGATGAAAGCCTTGTTTGTTGTCTGTGGAGTCATACCGCGCTTTTTAATCTGCATGACGATGAAGGTTCCCCAGAATAAACCAAGTGTAACGTGAGCTCCATGCGTACCTAGTAATGTGAACAAACTAGATAAGAAAGCACTTGTTTGAATCGTTGCTCCTTCATGTACATACTCCACGAATTCATAAATTTCGACTCCTAAGAAGCCTAAACCAAGAATAAGGGTGATAATGAAGAAACCAATCGTTGCTTTCTGCCTGCCAAGTCTCATTGCATTGATTCCAAGACCTATCGTAAAACTACTAGTTAATAGAAAGATTGTTTGAAACATTAATGTAGGGACTTTAAAAAGATGTTCCCCTGTTGGACCATTTCCAGTACCATCAACTAAGACAAAATAAGTGGCGAACAGTGTAGCGAAAAGAGCTATTTCTGCCCCCAGGAAAACCCAGAATCCAAAAATCTTTAAGCGATTTTCTTCCGTGCTATATTCTAGTGGCAGCGAGTTATCTATTTTCATTACTTAGCACCTCGCAATTTATTTTCAGTTTCTTCGATCTCTTCAACAGAGATATAACGTCCGTGATCTTTTTCGAATGAACGGTGAATCATACAAGCAAAGATACCGATCGTTGCAATGATTGCAATGATCCACATGCTGAATACCAATGCAAAGCCCCAAACGAAGAAGATACAGCTCATGATAAACGGCACGCCACTGTTATTTGGCATATGAATCTTTTCTACTTTACCGCTAAATAATTTGAAGCCTTTTTTCTTTGAATCCCAGAATGCTTCTGTAGAATCAACTGTTGGTACAATTGCAAAGTTATATTCAGGGATTGGTGTATGTGTAGCCCACTCTAGAGAACGTGCATCCCATGGATCGTTCGAGATATTTCTTGATGCATAACGAGTACTCCAATAGATATTGTACACAATAAGTGCAAATCCTATTGCTAAACCAATCGCTCCAACGAAAGAGAGCATATTCAATGGACCATACCCTGTTGATTCAGAGTACGTATACATACGACGTGCCTGCCCATCTAAACCAGTGATGAACATCGGGAAGAATGTTACATTAAAGCCGATTGTAATGAACCAGAACGACCATTTTCCAATTTTTTCGCTCAACATGAAACCGAACATTTTTGGCCACCAGTACGTAAAACCGGCAAGTACGGCAAATACAGTACCAGGGATTAAAACGTAGTGGAAGTGAGCTACTAAGAACATTGTATTATGGTATTGGTAGTCAGCACTTGCCATGGCAAGCATTACCCCTGTTACCCCACCGAGCGTGAAAATCGGAATGAAGGCTAAAGAGTATAGCATTGGAACGGTAAATACGATTTTACCTTTCCAAAGTGTGAACAACCAGTTGAAGATCTTAACACCAGTCGGGACGGCAATTGCCATCGTGGTAACCGAGAAGATACCATTAACCATTGCACCGTGACCCATTGTATAGAAATGGTGAGCCCATACAACGAAAGATAGAGTGGAAATAGCTACCATGGAGATAACCATCGAATTATACCCGTACAGGTTACGACGTGCAAATGTCGAAATGATTTCACTGTAAATACCGAAAGCTGGAAGAATTACTATATAAACTTCAGGATGTCCCCAAACCCAGAACAAGTTCGCCCAAAGCATATCGCTACCGCCATTGGCCATCGTAAAGAATTGAGTTCCGAATAGACGATCCATTGTCATCAACGCAAGTGCCACTGTCAATACAGGGAAAGCGAAAACGATGATGAAGTTTGTGATCAAGATAGACCATGTGAACATTGGCATTTTCATTAAGTTCATACCAGGTGCTCTCATTTTCAAGATGGTTACGATAAAGTTGATACCAGTCATTAATGTACCAATACCAGCAATTTGAATTGCAATCGCGTAATAGTTCGAACCGACTGATTCACTGAAATCGTTACTTGCCAGCGGGAAGTAAGATGTCCAGCCTGCATCAGGAGAACCACCGACTACGAAAGAGATGTTAAATAGCATTGCCCCCATGAAGAATAACCAGAAGCTTACTGCGTTCAGACGTGGGAATGCTACGTCACGCGCTCCAATTTGTAATGGTGTAACAATGTTCATTAACCCAATGATAAATGGCATAGCCATGAACAGGATCATGACGACCCCGTGTGTTGTAAATACCTCATTATAATGCTGTCCATCCAAAAGACCGTTATCTGGAATAGCCGTTTGAGCACGCATCATAAGAGCATCGACGCCACCACGGAAAAGCATAAGCAGTGCTGACAAGATGTACATGATACCAATACGTTTATGGTCAACCGTTGTTAACCACTCACGCCATAAGTAACCCCATTTTTTAAAATAGGTAATTCCGGCGACAACCGCAATCATGGTTAAACCAATGGCAACCATGGATGCATAAATCGCAGGACTTGGATGAGGTACGGCAAATCGATCAAAGTAATCCATACTTTTGTGACTCCTTTCAGGAAAATATTCCTTATCTTGTAAACCTAGTTGTTTTATCGAACGAAATTAATTCTTAGTGATCATGATTCATGTTGCTGTGTTCTGAATGTTCCTCGTGTGAATCCTTGGAATCATTTTCTTCAGTATCAGAAGATCCGTGGTCATGACCAGCATTTTCCCCTTCAGGAGCTGGTGAAAACTCTAAGTGAGTTCCAGTGTAAGTGGATTGTCCCACATGACCAGGTTTTAATAATTCATTAAATTTTTCCTCAGTAATCGGTTTAGCAGTAGCTTTAATTTCATCTACCCACTTATCATAATCTTTTGCTGACAATGCATTTACGTTGAACGTTTGCTGAGCAAAACCTGAACCACTGAAGTTTGAATTTCGACCCATATACTCACCTGGTACATCAGCTGCTAAGTGCAACGTATTAACCATGTCCGACATCGCGTATTTTTGTCCTCCAAGTTGTGGAATCCAGAAACTTGAGATTGGACCGAATGAGTAAAGTTTAAATTCAATTGGTCGGTTAGTCGGTATAAACAGATAGTTGACCGTTTCGATATCTTCTTCCGGATAACTAAAATGCCATTTCCAGTTGGAAGATGAAGCGTAAATAACTAAAGGTTCTTGATCTCCGTACCCTTTAGGTGTTGCCTCAACTTCATTTGTTGTTTTAACAGTAACAACGGATAGGAAAGCGACGATCAAAATTGGGATCGCAACCCAAATTATTTCAAGAACCTTACTTCCTTCAATATGAGGTGGTTCATAATCATCACGCTGTTTGGAAGCACGATACTTCATTATCATGAAGATATAAAGTACCATAACGACAAGGACGACAAAGGCCATTGTCCATATCGAAATCATAATAACATCTGCTTGTGTTGCAGCTACTGGCCCTTTAGGGTCCAAGACCATTAATGGGTTATCGCAACCGGTTAGCACAGTGGCAATTGTAAAAAGTATAGTTAATAGAGCCCATTTTATTTTCATAGTACTACCCCTTTCTTACATAATAAAATTCCAATTGGTAATTATTCGGACAAAGTGTTACCATGTTCACAAACCCCGACATACCAATATTAATCCCAAGTGTAAAAAAAGACAATACAAAGTGACATCTGTCACATAAAGTTCAATAAAGAGCAGTAAGAAGATGGTAAATGAACAGAAATGTTCGAAAATCTTCAGCAAATGAAATATAATAAATGTTTAATAAATTACCTTTGGAAAATTCACTTATCAGTACAGGATTGCAGATAATACCGGTCACTTTCCGTTTAATATTACTCTAGTATAATGAAATAAAATCTTCACATTATATTCACCGCGTATATTGCCTCAAAACTTCTAAAGATTATGAATTATATTACCTATCCTGTTAATTAGTTATCTTTCGTTGAAAAACATGATTTATAGCGGATTTTTTTCACTCGGCCATAGAACCTGGTAAATGGTAGCCGCCTTGTACACGATGTTTTTTCCATGCTTCAATACCTTTATGATCCAACACTGGTCAATGTTATATATATATAAGGAAACAACGAGTGTGAAATGTAATTGTGTTTTTTATCCTCGCAATACTTTTTGCCCTTTCAGTATTCCTAAACAGGCGTTTAGTATTAGTCGTGGGTGAAGTAATTCAGTGGTCAGTCAAACTTGTTACAACTAGTCAAGTTGTTTATCAATCAATATCAGCGGACTGGACAAAAACCATTTTACAAAAGAGTACATTTGGTGGTTCAATCAACTCCGGATTTTGGAAACTCACTATTCAAAAATCAACGACATCCCTTTTGTATCTTCAGGGAAAAACACATAAAAAAACCACAAAAAAAGGACTTTTTAAAAGTGTCCTTTTCTCGTGGATATAGTTCAAAATGCAAAGTGAAAACTTCCTGGCGTTCAGGCAGTTTGGTTTGAATACCCAAGCACATCGTTAGTATTTCAAATACAAAGGATTACTTGAAATATTTTTTTGTACATGACGAGCCCAGTATATTGTATTGTATTAAAAAGCCAACTGGTAATCAATTCAAGCTCTCTGTAAAATGAAAGCGCATTCAACCATTCGGATCATGTTGACTCAAATTCTTTAGAAAGAAGAACAACTGGTTATGTTCAACCATGTTAGTAAATCTGATGATAGAATGCAAGTTCATTATGCTATATTCCTCGTTTTAGTTACTGAATTCTGTACTTCTTTTTGTTTGAGTGTTAGCCTTTGTTTTCATTTTTATGATTTTAGTCGTTTCCGGTACAATTCTTTTACCTTTATGTGTTTTCATTACCATTTCTTCTGTCAGGACAAAAAATATACCAACTAGAAAAATTGCAGCTGCGCTTAGTGTGATGGCGATTCCAACGGCGGTAAATATATAATCCTTATTGTAATCGCTTACAAAGAAACTTAAAGCAAAAATAATAATTCCGATTACACAACCTGTGCCCGATACCCATTTCACTGCATCTAACATCTTCTGATTAGCTTCCATAATTTCATCCCCTTTCTTTCTATTTTATGACATTTCACAAATTTGTCAAATCTTTTCTATTTTTTAACATATACACAATGAAAACCTTGACAAATAGAACGCGCCACTATTAGCTTTTAGGTATTCAAGACTATAGGGAAAATCTGTAAAACAGTGCGAATACACTATCTATTTTCCCTATATTAACCTTTTGTATACTATTAAATAGGGGTTTGGACAATTTGAACGTTGTCTTCCACTCCATGCACTCGCTTTCCCCTCAAGAGTCTCGGGACCGTCCGTTCCAATCAACTTTGTTTTGACTTTCAGATAAAAACTTTTAGCCTCAATCTTTATTGTTACAAGTATGGTATATGTTGGATTACATTAAGGGACTTAAAAAATTGTCGATGCAGGAGATGCTTACTTTCGCTGCTTTTATTTTAAAGAAGATGGCCAAATGGGCATGGTAAGTTTCAAAAATCGTCTAAAATTCAAAGGGAAAATGGGGTTCGGATTTTTTATTTCCGAACCCCTTTTGTCTACAAACTTAGGCCCCTGATGAAAATCAGGGGCCCTACCTCTTTCTATCGTTTTTGCAAGGTTAACGTTACCGTTTTCTCTTCAGTACCCCGATATACTTTAACCTTTACTTTATCGCCGATTTTCTTATCCGTATATAAGTACTTCCTTAATGCAGCGGCAGTATTTATTTTCGTTCCATCAATCTCAACGATGATATCCTGTTGCTTAAGCCCCCCATTCGCCGCAGCCGATCCTGCTTCTATACTCGTCACCATTACACCGGACTTTACGGCTTCAGGAACATTTTGAATGTAATATTGCGGCAGTTCTTCCATACTGGCCAAGCTGACTCCTAAATATGGGCGCGTGATTTTCCCATTTTCAATCAGCTCCGTAACAATCGGAATCACATCATTACTCGGTATGGCGAACCCTAAGCCTTCTACACCGTTTTCGGAAATCTTCAAGCTGTTTATGCCGATCACTTCCCCAGCAGTGTTGATCAATGCACCGCCGCTATTGCCGGGGTTGATCGCTGCATCTGTTTGAAGGACATCGAGTTCCCACTCCCCGTCCGAGGTATCGACTGAAATGGAGCGTCCGGTCGCACTGACGATCCCTTGTGTAACCGATCGTGAAAAATCAAGTCCAAGTGGGTTGCCAATTGCCAATACTTCTTCACCTGGACGCATGCTATCAGAATTACCGAATTTAATTCCCTCCGGTGCTTTCGAGGCATCAATTGTCAAAACCGCTAAATCCGTCAAAGCATCCGCGCCGACAACTGCTGCCGTTGCCTTTTGTCCATCATACAATGAAATTTCGACTTCCTTAGCTCCTTCAATAACATGATTGTTCGTGATGATATAAGCTTTCCCATCAGCTTTTTTATAAATGACCCCTGAGCCTGTGCCGCTCTCAACCGTTTCTCTCCCCGTGCTTTGCTGCTGGTACGGGTTCTGGTTTTGCATCTCCTGTAAATTCACGACCCCTACAATCGATTTGGATGCTGATTCGACCATATCTGCCCTATCATTTGAATCCGTACTTGTCGATAACTTTTCCGCCGTGACACTTTTATCCTTTTCAACACTTTCCGTTTGCTGTACACCTGCCGTTTCGGTTGACTCATTCACCGGACTTTTCCCTTGATCTATAAAATCCCCGCCAAATAGAAATACAGACGATGTAACCATAGAAGCAACCGTTCCGGAAACAAGACTGGTTACCCAAAGAGATTTACCCTTTTTCCGTTCTGCCTTGACTCTGACTTGCTCATCACCATTATAATTCTCCATCTTTATCCCTCCTAGATTGTCCTTTACTTGGCTCCATCATAAACAGTAAATATTAAAAAATTCTTAAGAAAATAAAGAATGAGGCAAACTTTTTACAAAAATCATTAAATTTTATCGAATCCTGTACTTTGTCGCGCCACAAAATAAAAAAGGCCTCAACAAGGGCCTTCAAACCGACCATTCAGTTTTCCTTACATGACTTCATACACTTCTTTCGTCTTCTTATTCACGCCATACCAGCCCCAAGTGGTTTTGTGGCCACTTTTCTGACTAGGTTCATCCACCTCGAATACATGAAAAATGTAATCACCCTTTTCGGAATCGTGATCATATTCGATATGTAAATCAGGGAAATTTTCCATGTCCACATAACCCTTCACAAGCTTTTCCGCCTGAGATTTACTTAATGTACTGACTGAACCCTTGATTCCTTCACCTTTCGTTTCCGTTACCGCCTTATCTTCTACTTTGGATCCGTCCTCGGTTGCTTCCCCTACCGGTTCGTCATTCCCCTCTACAGTTTCGATTGTGGCCGAGTCTGATAACGGGTGCATTTCCACCGCTTTTGAAACCATTTGTTTACCTTCCCGGTATTTTGCTTTATATGCGGTTGCTTTTTCAAAATCGCTTTTGGCCGAACCAAAATCCTGTTCGTCGTAATTCTTCATCCCACTTGCCAGAAAACCTGAAAGATCCATTAACTCCCTTGCTTCCGGTGTTTTCGCCTCTTTATAAGCTAATTCAAATGCCTCATGGGCTTCTAAATAATTTTCCTCATTCAACTGACCTTTCCCTAAATCCATATTGGAATCATAATTCCTTGTTACGCAGCCTGAAGCAATCAACACAAAAAAAATAACCATGATTGATCTCTTCACTATGTCACTCCTCACTTTTACATAATTTTCTTTAAACCCATCTTATACCATTTGATAAGATAACTGATACCTCTATTTCCTATCTTTTTCATTAAGGGAATGTTTACGTCCATGATTAACTTTTTACAAATAGTGGTACAGAATAGATAAACCCTTGAAAGGATGATGTGCAGAATGATGCAGGAAAAACAGACATACCATGTTGATTTGGTCAGCGGCGACGTACTCGGACAAAAACTTGAAGAGAATCCGAGCTTCACTATACACGCCACTGATGAGGAACTTGCAGAATTGAAACAATGCCTGGAGGAACACCGGACAGATGACCTGGAGGCATACGCCCGTTCACATGTGCCCTACCTTCTCTATCATCATGACCGGGCAAATGATAAATACGATGCAGCCATGAAAAGACTTTATGCCCTCATTTATAAATTAGGGGATGAAACGGCACGAAACCATATTGAAGAAATCGGCATATTGAAAGATAACAAATACGAGGGAAAAGAAGAAGTGCAAAAGTTCAAATAATAAATAGGAACAGAACCAATTCAAAGGTTCTGTTCTTTTATGATCAAGTTCAATCAAAAACTATTCCCTTCCCCTAATATAAAGGGGAAATATCACGTTTAACAACTGGCAGTTATCAAAGGCTAGTAAGGGCTGATTAATATCGTTACTCACTATTGTTAGAACTTTATCTTTTCATTATGGAGTTGACCTGCACATGCATAAAAAAAAGGTTGCCTTGGCAACCCCTCTCAATAAATGAAGGAACTGTCTCAAGTTCCCGGTTAAATTTCATTGCAATGACACGCACTCATAACGTTTCTTTATTAAATGTTCCACTCTTTTAATTCCAGTCTACGAACCTTATGTACAACGTGGGGGTCATTTTCCGCTAATGAGAGTGCTTCTTCAAATTTGTCTGCAATATAGACGACCAAGCCACCTTATCCATCTGCAAAAGGCCTCTTGCAAAAACCTTCCCATTACGATCAAGTTCGTTTAAGTACTAGATATGCTGTGGACGTACTTCCATATTTTTTTCGGCATCAATCATATGTAAGATTGCTGCATAATAAGCCATGCTTTTGCACTCCCTAATTTCGGTTCCAGATACCTTTGAGTAAGTATCAGCATCTAATATGGCGGCCGGATGAAGGATATTGCCTTCCTCTATTACACCTGTTGCAATCTTGGCTCCATCTTGTTTCGCCTTCTCAATCCAATTGAGGGTCTTTCACATCATTTGGGGAGATCAATGCGGAAACATCCGTTTCTGGGTCAAGCGGATCACCTAATTTTGATAGTTTCGTTGCCACTATAAACTTTTCAACAAAACGATCATAGACTTCTTCATGAGCATAAACCTTTTGCAAAGAAATACCTACTTGTCCCTGGTTTGAAAATGCCCCAGTCACACAACGTTGCGAATGCCTCTCCCAACTCCTGGGCTACCGGTAAAAGTACTCATACTTACTCTAGAACCAGTGACCAATTTGGCCGAATTACGAACAATATGCCGTGCTGATTCCGAATCTCCCCTAAAAGACCACACTAAAATAGTAAAAAGAGCACTAAAAAACGCACTAATAAATATTTCTATTGATATAACTAATAGGAAAGATACTTTTCTTAGATTGAAAAACATAAATAAGCTAAATAAACCAATAAGGGAAGCGATTAATGGCGAAAAGGAATTGATAGAAACTTACCTAAGGATGAAGCTGTTACCAACTTATATATATCCGACCAATTAATTTTCTATGAGGTTGCAGTGGGTAAGAATTATTTTCCCCAACCATCGAACTATTTCTTGTTTTTATAACAGCTTGAGTAGTCTCAGTTGCGTGGTCGTAAATTATCTTGTACATAGTAATCACCTTCATAACTATATGGATAAACAAAACCACTCTTATCTACCTGTTTTTTGGATAGTAGGAAAACCCGGGATATTTCACAACTAACCATTCCTCCTTGCGTAGAAATTCCAGCAATTCTGATCCAACATTTAGGCTATTTCTTTAAGAGTCAGTGCCATCCATTGATTCAATGACACATCTTCAAGGCTGTCGCTTTTGAACATCTCTAAAAACATAACGTTTCTGTACCCATGGAGAGAACTTCATTGGCATCCAAATAACGACGAGTGGCAGTATTAACTTACCGGACAAGGGCAATGACTGTATTTACTGGAAACGGAGCAGCACGTACATTTGATTATAGGGCTGGGAATGTCGGATAATTGCACCCGGTTCAATCTTAACAAGTGCTGCTGCGATTGTTTTTAAAATTGGAAAGTTGGAAGAATCCACAATTCGTACACTACCACGAGATGTTTTGATTGGTGTTTGCAGCAACAGCTCGTGCTTAAAGGTAAAAGGGACTTCCCCGTAGGGTAACTGGACTTCTTGACTTTCCAGTGAACCTGATACCTCCTCCTGATAGATATATACCTGTTCAGAAGGAATGGAGTTAAAAGCACTCTCTCTTACTCCAAAAATAGCCGACAGAACATCTTTAGGGTATGTGCAAACCAGATCTTCCAGCGGCCCCTAGGATTTTTCTACTTTTTTCAACGAATCACCAACAGAAAAAGGACCACTGTTAATGTTTTTTTGAATTCGTAGGCTAAACCCTTTATCTACAGAAAAAGAGAACATTCCGTATTACTCTGGTACCTCAGAGGAAAAAATGTAACCGAGTTAAGTATAATAATGGTGCGGTTCCCTTAATAGAAATCAAATTTGAAAAAAACCGACCAATACAGGTCGGCATAACAGAAGGCGCCATATCCGTAACACCGACCAATCCACCGGATAACAAGACAAGACATATAGAAGCACGACTTTATTTTTGTTCTAAAGGAATACTAAATTGGGTATTACATGTTATGCTTTAATTAGAAAAATGGCACCAATATTACAATTTTATGAGTACTTTTATTTTGGTTCTTAACTTGATGTATCTACATATCAATTTTGCGATTTGTTTCCTAAATCCTTTAATCCCCGGTAAATTTCTGACTCCTTAACCTACAATGTGATCGCTTGTTTTTCCTCAGTTGTCAATTCAATTCCGTTGTTAAACAGAAGAATAGGTATTTAAAAAATGTTCTGTGTTTAAAAATTAGGTGTTCTTCATTATTTTTACCCAATCCAATAAATCTTAAATTCATAAGATAAAGTAATGTTTTATGTAAAGGGGTGTGAAAAATTGGGTAAAGATAAAAAGTGCAAGGAGTGCGGACATAGACCATGTAAATGTGACAAAAAAAAGTGTCCGGATTGTGGACATAGACAATGTAAATGCTCATCTAAACAAGTACAAAATGTAAAGCAAGAAGTGAAAGTGAATGTAAATAGCACTCAAGGAGCACAAGGAACTCAAGGAACTCAAGGGCCGCAAGGAGCACAAGGGCCGCAAGGAGCACAAGGGCCGCAAGGACCACAAGGACCTCAAGGAGCACAAGGACCTCAAGGAGCACAAGGACCTCAAGGAGCACAAGGACCTCAAGGAGCAC